>JBEVLH010000368.1:0-3113 GCA_040509255.1 Hyphomicrobium sp.
GGCGTCGATTTCGCGGGCGTCGTGGAAGAAAGTTCAAATCCGCGGTTCAAGGCGGGCGACAGCGTCATCCTCAACGGCTTCGGCGTCGGGGAAGGTCACTGGGGCGGCTTGGCGCAATATGCGCGCGTCAAAAGCGATTGGCTGATCCCGCTGCCAGAGGGGATGAGCGCGGCGCACGCGATGGCGCTTGGCACCGCGGGATATACGGCGATGCTGTGTGTGATGGCACTCGAAAAGCAGGGCGTCACGCCGGACAAAGGCGAGATCATCGTGACGGGCGCAGGCGGTGGCGTCGGCGGCGTCGCGGTTCTGCTGCTGTCCCGCCTCGGGTATGCCGTTGCGGCCTCGACGGGCCGGCCAGAGGAAGCCGATTACCTCAAGGGCCTCGGTGCCAAGACGATCATCGATCGCAAGGAACTTTCATCTGCAGGCCGGCCGCTGCAGAAGGGGCGATGGGCGGGCGCGGTCGACAGCGTCGGCAGCCATACGCTTGCGAACGTTTGCGCTCAGATGAAGGACGACGGCGTCGTCACCGCTTGCGGCCTGGCGCAAGGCCTGGATTTTCCCGCAAGCGTAGCGCCGTTCATTCTGCGCGGCGTGATCCTGGTCGGCATCAATTCGGTTTACCGCTCGCTCGCCGATCGCATCGAAGCGTGGGGACATCTCGCGCGCGACATCGACTTTGCGAAGCTCGACGGCATGACGCGCACGATCGCGCTTTCGGGGGTCATCGACGCGGCGCGCGAGTTGATCGACGGCCGTATCCGCGGCCGAGTCGTCGTCGACGTATCCAAATAGCTCTCACATTCAAGGAACAGAGAATGCCATTTCTTCGCTTCGATCTTATCAAGGGGCGCACGGACGCCGAACTCACGGCGCTGCTCGATGCTGCGCACGACGCCATGCTCGAAGCGTTCAAGGTGCCGGTTCGCGATCGCTATCAGATCGTGCACGAGCATGAGGCGAGCCGGGTGCGCATCGAGGATACGGGGCTAGACATCCCGCGCACCGACAAGGTCGTTCTGGTGCAAGTTACGACGCGGCCACGGTCGACCGAACAAAAGACTGCGTTCTATCGACTTCTCACCGAGGCATTATCCAAGCGTTGCGGTATTGCGCCGAGCGACGTCATGGTCAACTTCGTCACCAATACCGATGCCGACTGGTCGTTCGGCAATGGCGAAGCGCAATTCCTGACCGGCAAGCTCGGCGGTTAGCCGAAGCGAGGACGCACCGATGCATCTCCTTCAAGACCCGAATGCGCCGGCGTCGGCCGCGATCACGTTCGATCAGTTCCTGACGGTCGATATCAGGATCGGCACGGTGGTGGCCGCCGAGCCCTATCCGGAAGCGCGCAAGCCGGCGTTCAAGCTCAAGATCGATTTCGGCGCCGGCATCGGCGTCAAGCAGTCGAGCGCGCAAATCACCCGGCATTATGATTGCGAAAAGCTTATCGGGCGCCAGGTCGCGGCGGTCGTGAACTTTCCGCCGCGCCAGATCGGCAAGTTCATGTCCGAGGTTTTGACGCTCGGATTTCCGGACGACGCCGGCGAAGTTGTTCTGTTCGCACCCGACATCAGGGTGCCGAACGGCGCTCGGCTTTTTTGAGCGCAAGCCCGGCGATACGCCGTTCAGAAACATTCGGTTCGCTTTTTTCTTAATCCATTAGGCATGACGACTTCACGTGGGATGACAATCGCGGCCCATTTCGCATGCGTGGGGAGTGTCACGCTCGGAACAACCTTTTAGGGAAAATTGCACTACGCTGCGCTTTGAAAACGCAATTGTGGTATCCACTCAGCGTTCTGACCGTCGCTTTTTGAGGCCGCGTCATGCCGCGCATTTCGCCAAGTACGTTCGCCCTCGCCTTCCTGACGTTCGTGGGAGGTGTGGCCGTAGGCCTCCCTGCTCCGGCGATCGCGGCATCGGGTGACCGGATCGGCGACGCGGTCGTCATCACCAATCTCGTCATGGCTGATTTCGCCGAGAAGCAGCGCAAGCTCGCGCGCGGCGACGATGTCCGGCAGGACGAAACCATCGAGGTCAATACCGACGCCCAGGGCGAGTTTCGCTTGGACGATGAGACGAAGCTGGCGCTTGGACCCGGCTCCAAGCTGGTGCTCGATAAGTTCGTGTACGACGGCGACAAGAAAGCCGGCTCGATCATCCTCAATATGGCGAAGGGCGCGTTCCGCTTTATGACCGGTATCGCCGCCAAGCCGACTTACGTGATCAATACACCCAACGCCTCGATCACCGTTCGCGGCACGATCTTCGACACCTACATTCTGCCTGACAAATCGGTGTGGTTGCTTCTGCACGAAGGTGCGATCGAAGCCACCGGCAAGAAGAACCAGTGCCGCGTCCTCGACCGGCCTGGGCAGATGATGCGCATCGACGCTGACGGCACGGTCACCGGGCCGTTCAACTGGACGAAAATGCCCGACAACAACTCGGTTGCGTTCGACACCGCGTTTCCGTTCGTGATCAACACGCCAACGATCGATCCCAACCCGGTGCTGACGCGTTCGGAGATCACGGAAGCCAATTTGCCGGACGAGCCGGCGAAAGACTGCATCAATCCGCACATCAAGATCGAGCCACAGCCGCCGATCAGAACGCGCAAAGCCGAGACGCCGAAGAAGACTCCGCCGAAGAAGAAGGTCGCGACGCGTCGACCGAAGAACTCGGACGGCGGCTATGGTGACGACTGCCCGGGCTGCATGACCGGCATGGGCATCGTCATCGGCGGCGGCCTGGGCGGCTTTGGCGGGCACCGTGGCGGACGCGACGGTGGCGGCTATGGCGGCGGCGGTGGTTACGGCCGCGGACGTTGACGGGGCATCATTCGATTGCGAGCCGGCCTTGGCTCAGGCTCGTAATTTCGATTGCGCGGTCATCGCCCGGTAATAATCCGCCATCCCGGCCGATGCGAATCTCAGACAGTCATTAAGCGCCCGATCGATCACGCCCGCGTCGCCGTCGCTGCGAGCCGAGAGAAAGGCGGCGTGGGCCTGCTCCCAGGCTAGGAATGTCTCTTCCTTCGCGTATGTCTCGTCACCCAATAGCGCAAAGACGATTTCCGGCCGATCCTTGCCGCGTGGCGTAACCGC
>JBEVLH010000369.1:0-7672 GCA_040509255.1 Hyphomicrobium sp.
GTTGCCGCTGGCGCACATCTGGCTGCCGTCGCCCTGAAGTGCGAGGCCCGGGTAGGCGACGAGAAGAATGCGATCGCTCTCGTCCCACGGCACATAAAGAAGACCGTGCAGCGCGCGGTTGAGCGCCTTGTAGCGGGGACCGAGACGATCCAATCCGGCGCTGGCTTCGGCATCGGTGTGGACTTGCCCAAGCCAGCCGCCTAGCTCGCGCAGCAACGATTCATTCGAAAGAACGGTATTGGCCACGAGTCGCGAGAAGCCGATGTCGTTGCCGCCAATGGATACGAGGACGAGGTCGATCTTGCGCGCGGCGTCCTGCGGACACTTGCGCATCACGATGTCCTTCAGCTCGGGGACCTCGCCATTCTGATAATAGACGACCGGCAGGTTGACCGCTTCGGTCTTGCTGTTTCCGCACTGGGCTTCGGCGACGGCCGAGAGTTGCGACAGGCGGGGCGGATCAGGCACCCATTCGTTGCCCTTGTAGCGCAGGAACAAGCCATCGGTGACTTCGGCGCCGGCGCACGACACGCCGACAAACGTGACGGCGCGATGCGGGTCTTCGACCGCGAGTTGAAGCGAGGTGCGCATCTGCTCTGAATAGAGCGAGCGATGGCAGGCCTGATCGAGCCAGCGGGCGTTCTCCTTGATGAAGGCCTTGTCGCCGAGATCGCGCCAGGGTCCGATGCGGACCGGATATCCCTTCAGGCTGCCGTAGAGACCAATGGTGCTGTAGTCGGCGGTGCGCTCGCGTGAGAAGCGGACCGGAACATCCGGGTTTCCCTCGCCAGAAGCGAAGCTGTCGCCCATGCCGGCGATCAGGATATCGCGGACCTTGACGTCGACTTTCGCGATCTGCCGGCCGCCGATCTCGACGGTGATCATCGCGCCGCCCGGAAAGGGTACGACGAAGCGCGCGGGCTCGTTGCAGGGTTGCGTGATGGCATCGCCGCGAGGATTTTTGGAATCGCCGCGCGGCGCGGAATACCATGTGCACGACAGCATCTTGGCGCCGTCTATGCCGGCGATCTTGGCAATCACGGCGTGATGCGCGGGATTGATGTAATCGTCGTAGGCTTCGCACTTGAAGCGATTGCTGTTCCAGCAGGTCTTGCGGTACATCGAGGCCGCCCAGCCATCGCGGTCGTTGCTTTGCAGGGCGTGCTCACCCGACAGGATCGGCGTCGTGCGGGCGCGCGGACCGAGCGCGAGATATGTTTCGCGGTGGGCGTTGGTGTCGTTGGGATCAACGAAAAAGCGAAACGGATTTTCGACCCGCCACGTCACGACGGGCAACGCTTCGGCGCGGCCGGGCGCGGCCATTGCCAAAATCGCGCTGGTCAACGGAAGGAGCAGCGCCGCTGCGATTGCTCGCAGCCTGTGTTCCACGAAAGATGCCATCAGCCCTCTTCGCCCAAGGCCGTCAAATGCGGCCCGACCAGTGTGCGCGTGCGATACGCCACAATCGAGCAACAGGCGCGATGTCAACGATATCCCGCGCCGGCTCGTGTCGAGGGTTTTGCAAAGCGCGAAAATAGGGCTCGACGAGGGCAAGCGGGAGCAAGGCCGTAGTAAAAACCCGAGGTTTCCCCGTGAGATGACGCCGCACGTCCTGCAGCGCTTGGGTCGCTTCCGCCGCCATCCAGGCGATTTCGGGCCGCCACTCGGCCGTATTGCCGGCCTCGAAGGGGTTCGGCGAACGTGCGCTTGGAAGAAGCCCGCGGCCGTGCATCAGAGCATAGGGAAGCTCGCGCCCGATGCGCGCGAGTCCCGATGCGCGGCCGGCTGCATCGGCTATCGATTGATCAAGCTCGAAACCGAGGATCGCAGCGGCGAGAAGGAATGGCGTGCCGTCTGTCTCGGCAAGCTGCGCGTTCAACTCGGCATCGTCGGCGGGCGGGTCGGCATAGAGGGCATTGGCATGGGCCGCGAGATAGCCTTCGATCCGCCCGAGCGTCAGGCCGCGGCGGCGAATGACGTCGGCGAACGCATCAAGGATCGGATTGCCGGAGCGGCCGCTTTCTCCGCGACTCAGAAAAGCGTCGCGCCACCAGGCGACGCGAATTTCGCCGAGGGCTGCTTCGCTGACTTGGCGCGAGATGCGTTCGATCTCGCCGGTGAAGGCTGCGAGCGCGATCAGATCGTGGCGTGCTTCGGCAGGCGCGAAGAGCGCGGCGTAGAAGCGATCCGGCGCATGGTCGCGGGCGCTCGAACGAACTGCGTCGAAATCGACCGCTGCCATGGTCATGTGCTCAAGCGCCGGTTCTGGTCGTTCGCCCGTCATCACGTGCCATCAGGGGACGGCGATCAGCGCCGCCGCGATCGGACGCTTTTCCGCGATCAGAATGTTGTACGTGCGGGCGGCCGCACCTGTCGACATCGGTTCGAGGCCAACGCCGGCCCTTGCGAAGGCTTCGTAGACTGGGGGTGCGGGCCAGATCTGGGTCTCGCCCGTGCCGAGCAGCACGGTGATAGGCGCCGCGACAAGATCCAACAGCGCGGAGATATCGTTGGCGTCCAGTGTTTCGATTGCGGTCGCGGCCCAGGCGTAGACGCCCGACGGAAGACAGAGAACCGAGCCGCGGTGGCTCATGTCGGCGAAGCGGAAGCCGCCGTTGCCGTAAGCGGTGATCGGGGTCTCGTACGGGTAGCGGGCGACATCGCGGTCCATGACGCCGCCCCGCCCGCTGCCGTCAGGCCTTCGCCCGGGTTGCTGTTTTCGTGACGGCCATCGCCTTGGCGGCGGCGTCGCTCCAGTCACGCTTGACGCCAAGGTAGCCCAGGAGCGGCGCGGCGATGAAGATCGACGAATACGTGCCGATCACGACGCCGAGCAGCATAGCAAGGTTGAAGCTGCGAATGACTTCGCCGCCAAAGATATAGAGCGCGACCAGCACCGCGACCGCGGTGACGCCCGTCAGGATCGTGCGCGAGAGCGTCTCGTTGATCGAGAGATTGAGAAGCTCGTTGAGCTCCATTTTCTTGAACTTGCGAAGGTTCTCGCGAATACGGTCGGAGACGACGACGGTGTCGTTGACGGAGTAGCCGAGAATGGTCAGAAGCGCGGCGACGGTCGAAAGATCGAACTGGAACTGAAAGAGCGAGAAGATGCCGGCGGTGACGAGCACGTCATGCGTCAGCGCGACGACGGCGCCGACCGCGAACTGCCATTCAAACCGGAACCAGACATAAGCGACGATTGCGAGAATGCCGGCGGCGACCGCGATGAAGCCGGTGGTGCGCAACTCGCTCGAAACAGCGGGTCCGACGACTTCGACGCGCCGCTGCGTATACAGCGCATCGGTGGCGGCGGTGACTTTTTTCAGCGCTTCCTGCTGAGCGGCGTCGCCACCCGGCTGTTCTTCGAGGCGAACGAGGACGTCGTTGGGGCTGCCGAATTCCTGGATCTGGACGTCACCGACGCCTAGCCCATTGAGCTGGTCACGCAGCGCGGCGATGTCGGCGTTGCCGGATTTCGTCTGAAGTTCGATCAGGGAGCCGCCCTTGAAGTCGACGCCGTAGTTCAATCCCATCGTCAGACAGAGCGCGAGCGAGATGAGCATCGCGATGATCGAGGCCGCGAGGGCGGGGAACTTGTACTTCATGAAGGGCAGGCGAAGGTCGTGCGGGAAGAAGTCGATGCCCTTGAAGACCGGAATGAGTTTCATCAACACGGAAGAAGTCCCCTAGACCGGCACGGTCTGAATGCGGCCCTTTGGCTGGGCCTTGAGCCAAAACCAGATGAGCATTCTGACGACCGTCACCGAGGCGAAGATCGAGGTCAGAATGCCGATTGTAAGAGTGACGGCGAAGCCGCGGATCGGACCGGCGCCAAGCCAGAACATGATGATGGCGCACGCGAGCGTGGTCAGCTGGCTATCCGCGATCGTCACGAATGCCCGTTGGAAACCGGCATCGATCGAGGCGATCGGCGTCTTGCCGGCGCGCAGCTCTTCGCGGATGCGCTCGTAGATCAGAACGTTGGCGTCAACCGCCATCGCGACACCGAGGACGAGGCCGGCGATGCCCGGAAGCGTCAGCGTCGAGCCGATCAATGTCATCAGCGCAACCGTCATGATCAAATGCACGAGCAGACCGACGCAGGCAAAGATGCCGAACGTTCCGTAGGCGAGCACCGTCAGGATGATGACGGCGATGCCGCCGATGATGCCGGCGCGCTTGCCGTCCGCAATCGAGTCGGCGCCGAGCGACGGACCAACGGTGCGCTCTTCGACGATGGTGAGCTTGGTCGGCAGCGAGCCTGACCTTAGCTGAACGGCAAGCTTGTTCGTGCTTTCGACTGTGAAGTTACCGGAAATCTGACCCGAGCCGCCGAGAATCGCTTCGCGGATGACGGGAGCGGACAGTACCTTGTCGTCGAGGACGATCGCAAACGGGCGGCCGACATTGTCTTTCGTGAAATTTCCGAACTTGCGGGCGCCACTCTGATTGAAGCGGAAGTTGATGACCGGCTCGTTGGTGCGGCTGTCAAAACCCGGCTGGGCGTCGGCGAGATCTTCGCCTTGCACCACAGGCTGTTCACGCAAGACGTAGCCGCTCGGACCGCTCTCATCCTTGTCGTTTGGATAAATCTTGTAGCCTGCGGGAATACCGGTCTGCTTGGCTTCCTCAGCCGAAAGCGAGGGGTGGACCTCGTGGAACGTCAGCTTGGCGGTCTCGCCGATCAGCGCTTTCAGTTCCTTGGTGTCCTTGAGGCCCGGAAACTGGATCAAGATGCGATCGGAGCCCTGGCGGACGATGGTGGATTCGGAAGTACCGAGATTGTTGATGCGGCGATTGATGGTCTCGATCGATGCCGACGCAGCATTGGCGATGCGGGCGCGCATGCCGGCCTCGCTCGGCTTGACGATGACGGTGCCGGGATCACTGCCTTCGGTGACGTCGACATCATAGCCGCCCGCCCCGAGCACGGCGGCTCCAATCGTCTGACGGGTCTTGTCGAGGGCCTTGATGGCCTTGTCGCGTTCCTCGGGCTTCGCCAACTTCACTACGAGTTGAGAGCCCTGCGCGCCGATGCCGGTGAACCCGATCTTGGCATCGCGCAGAACCTTGCGGGACTCATCCCGGAGATTGTTCAGCCAATCCTTCTTGATCTCGTCCTGGTCCATGGCGAGCAGAAGATGCGCGCCGCCCTGGAGGTCGAGACCGAGCGTCAGTTGCTTGTGCGGCACAAACCATGGCCATGAGGCCACCGTTTCCTTCGAAAAAAGATTCGGTAGCGCGACCAGCAATCCCGCGAGACAGGTCAGCAGGATGAGAAAGATCTTGGTGCGAGTGAATTGCAGCATAGGAAGCAGGTCTCGTGCATTGTGGGATGTGCGGATCAACGACCGCACATCGGGCGCATCTTATTTTTTCGCACGCGAACGCGAGACAATCACGTTGCGTCTTTGACAGGTTCGCCCTTGGCCCGCACTTCCAACAAGGTGCTCTTCACGATGCGGACCTTGAAATTGTCGGCGAGTTCGACCTCGATCTCGTCGGTGGTGTCGGACGCCTTCGTGACCTTGCCGACCATGCCGCCCGACGTGACGACGGTATCTCCGCGGCGAACGGCGTTGACGCGTTCGCGAAGCTCCTTGGCACGCTGCGACTGCGGACGGATCAACAGGAAGTAGAAAATACCCAGCATCAGGAGCATGGGGATCAGAAGGCCGCCGAGCGGCTCCATGGCGCTCGGGGCGCCGGCAGCTTGGGCGAAGGCGGAGGTCGTAAACATTGCGAAGAGACGTCCCTTTTGGATGCGATTGAAGTAAGCACTGCCGCCCCGAAACCCAATGGGCCGGGGGGAGAACCCCTCAAATTCGGGCGGACTATAGTGGTCCGAAGTCCTTTTGCAACCTCGCATAGGCCCGTGAAAGGGCGTTGGCACAGTCGTTGGTTGCGATTAAACACGGTTTTCCCGACGGATAGCGCGACGGGCATTTGCTCCCCTGGACAATCAACATGACTGACGACGACGCCTATCGCCCGCTGCTTGAGCGGATCGCAGACGCTCTCGAGCGCTTGAGCCCTCCCCCCGTGCGGGCGGCGGACTTCAATGCCGCCGACGCCTTCATCTGGCAGGCGGACGCGAACAGCTTCGAGCCCGTTCCGGAGGTCAGCCGCGTGCCGCTCAAGCTTTTGAAGGGCATCGACCGGACGGCCGGAATTCTGCTCGACAACACGCGGCGGTTCGCAGCCGGGCTGCCAGCAAACAACGCGCTGCTCTGGGGCTCGCGCGGCATGGGCAAATCGAGCCTCGTCAAGGCGGCACACGCCGATGCGCTGAGCGTCAATCGCGGCCTCAAGCTGATCGAAATTCATCGCGAGGACATCGGCTCGCTGCCGAGGTGCCTGGCGGCGCTCAAGGCGGCCGCGCCTTTGCGCTTCATCGTGTTCTGCGACGACCTTTCGTTCGATCACGACGACACGAGCTATAAGTCGCTCAAAGCCGTTCTCGACGGCGGCATCGAGGGCCGGCCAAAGAATGTGATTTTCTACGCGACTTCGAACCGCCGCCACTTGATGCCTCGCGATATGATCGACAACGAACGCGCGACGGCCATCAATCCCGGAGAGGCGACGGAGGAAAAGGTTTCCTTGTCGGATCGCTTCGGCCTCTGGCTCGGCTTTCACAACGCCAGCCAGGACGATTACCTCGCGATGGTGCGCGCCTACGTCGATCATTTCGGCATCAAGATCAAAGATGCGGAACTCGAACGCGATGCGCTCGAATGGTCGACGACTCGCGGGGCACGCTCTGGCCGCGTCGCGTGGCAGTACGTGCAGGACTTGGCGGGCCGGACGAAAACCTCGACGGATAGGATCTAGCGCCGTTGGCTGTCCTCTCGGCCGTTAAATTCTTGCTCCGTCATGCCGACGAAAGTCGGCATCCAGACAATCGTCGGCGTTCTGCCTGTTGAGATTTGAATGGATCCCGGCCTGCGCCGGGATGACGTTTTTGCAAGAGGCTATAAAAAAACAAGAGAGCCGGATCGTGAGACCCGGCCCTCCGCTTCCCTCTGTGCCAGCGCGTTGCCCCCGCGCTAGACCGTTACGTCAAAGGCGTTCGAGATACGGGGTCGGATCGACCGGCTTCGAGCCTTGACGCAATTCGAAATGCAGCTGCGGCTGATCGACGGAACCGGTCTTGCCGGCCTTCGCGATCACCTGGCCGCGATTGACCTTGTCTCCACGCTTCACAAGGAGCTCATCGTTGTGGGCGTAGGCCGTCACCCAGCCGTTGTCGTGACGCAGGAGCACGAGGTTGCCGTAGCCCTTGAGCTCGCTGCCCGAGTAGGCGACGACACCAGACTCGGCGGCATGCACCTCTGTGCCGAGCGGCACCTGAAGGTTGATACCGTCATTGTGCGTCCCATCGGGGCGGCTGCCGAAGCCGGCGATGACCTTGCCGCTCGCGGGCCAGCGCAGTTTGACGCTGTCGAGCGAGGCAGGCGCCGATGACGGCGGTGGCGCGGCGATCGCGACTTTCTGGTCCGGCTCGGCGGACGGTTTGCGCTCAGGCGGCGACGGCTGAACCGGCGGGACTTCGGGCGAGGCATCGGTCGCCTTGTCCGACAGGGACGCGACGCGCTTTTCGCCGTTGATGATCGTCGGCTGCATCGGCGTCGAGTCGCCCGAACGGATCGGCTCGGACGGCTTGGCATCG
>JBEVLH010000370.1:0-14717 GCA_040509255.1 Hyphomicrobium sp.
GGAGCTGAATGCCCCCAAGCGCGCGGATGTTGCCTTCGACAGAGCGCTTCCACTCGCGCATCGCCGCAACGAACAGCGCGGCCATTGTGATCGTGCGTCCGCGCGACAGGCTGGCGTAAAGCTCGTCCAGCGATTGGCCGGACCAGAACAGCTGCTCGAAACGGTCGCTTTCCACACGCGCGCGGCGGAACGCCAGCAGCTTCTCGAAAATGATCGCCCACGACCAAATGGATGCCAGCCCGAGCCCCGTCATCACGATTTTGACGACGATGTGCGCCTGCATGAAGAGTTCGACGAAAGAGAAGCCGCCGGCCGCGACCGGGGCAACGGCGCTTTGGGCCACATCCGCGGGATTCATTTCACCATCCATGTCGAAGAACTGCGATACCCGCGCGCAACCGCGCGGGCCGTGGAATTTCGGTAACATTGGGACGCGCCCGGCACGGGCTCGTTGAAGAAAGCGTTTGACGGCCTAATGACGTCCACCCCGGCTGCAAGCGCCCACGCCCCGTGCGCGTTGCAGCGGAGAGCTTTTGTCCCCCAATATGACCAAACGAGGGCTTACCGCAGCCCACAGCGACGCCGCATCTCGGTGTTTATCCACGAAAATTGCGGCCGTTGGCCTCACCGCGAGCCATGACTTGCGGCACACCTCGCGCGGGGCAGCCACCTGCCGGCTCGACGTTGACACCGGGGGCCGTTCTCCAAGCCCTTATGCGGGAGTGTCTTTTTCGCTTTCGGTGTGAGCTTGGAAAGCCCCACGCACAGCCTCGCTCAAGCGCAGAGGTTTTCCCGAAATCGAAACCAGCACCACGACGACCTCGGCCGATACGAGGCGCACGCCGTCCCGGCTGATCGTTTGATCAAGCGTTACGCTTGCTCCGCCGAGCGACGTCACGCGCGTTTCGACTTCCAGCAAATCGTCCATCCGGCCCGGCCGGGCGAAATCGAAGCTCATGCGCCTGACGACGAACGCTGCGGGTTCTCTGTTGTCTGAGCCGTCGATGAGGCGACGCGCATCGGTCCCGAGCAGCCTCAGGAAATCCGTGCGACCGCGTTCGGCGTAACGAACGTAAGACGCATGATAAACCACGCCGCCTGCATCAGTATCCTCGAAATAGACCCGGATCGGGAGCACATGGCGCTGGCCGCCAGCGTCGCGGATGATGCGGCCTGCAAGGTCGGGCCACCGATCGGCGCTCAAACCTCGCCCCCGGGCGCACCGCCGAGTTCCACGGCGACGATCTCGGGCGGCGAGCCAAATCGTACCGGCAATGACGAGCAACCAAGGCCGCCCGAAACAATGAGATGACGGCCCTGTTCGACGATATGGCCATAAACATAGCGCGATCCATAGATCGACGGGACAAACGGCGCGAACCCTAAGATCCGCACTTGGCCGCCATGCGTATGCCCCGATAACGTCAGCGACACGCGCTCTGAGACCTTTGGAAAAATGTCGGGCTCATGAGCCATCAGGATAACCGGCGCGTCGTCCGTGATCTGAGACATCGTCGCGGGCAAGTCGTCGACGCCGGCGTAACGAGCACGGCCAGTCGGCACCACCTCGTCGCCTTCCGCATCGCGCGAGCGAAACGCCCACTGATCTCCAAGCCCCGCGATCCAGAATGGCCGACCGCTTTTCTCGAGCCGGACGGCGCTGTTTTCGTAGACCGGAATGCCGGCGGCACGGAGCGCCTCGCCCGCCGGCGTCGGTCCGGCGCGCCGCACCTGGACCTCGCGCGACTGCCACCAGTCATGATTGCCGAGCACTGCATGTACGCCAAGCGGCGCCTTCAGCTTGGCGAGCGCGGCGGCCCATTTATCGTCGGCTACGTGACCTGAATACGACCCGAGGCTCAGACCAACAACAAAATCACCGAGAAGCAGAACGGCATCGGCATCAAGCGCGTTCGTCTGCTCGACAATCCGATCGAGACGCTCAACCGACATCCAGGGTTCGCAGACATGCAGGTCGGCTAGCACCGCAAGGCGCAGTCTCAATCTTGGCGTCCAATTCGCCGGCGTCAGCGTGTAGGTGGTGACGTTTTCCCGAAATGCCTCGGCGAGCGCATAGCCGCTCAGTGTCGTTGTGCCGACGCCTGCGACGCTCGTGAGTTTCAGCAGATCGCGGCGACTGATCACATGCAATCCTTCAGGTTGTGGGAAAGATATCTTTCGGCCGCACAATCACGACGAAAAGCTGACCAAACGGTGAATTTCGAAAGTGGTACAGGGGGGAGCGGCGTTAAGTCTCTTATTCCTCGTCGTCGAAAATCGGCAGTTCCGGCGTCGCCGACCTTGCCGGCCCGCTGACGCCGAGATGCCGGTAGGCCTTGAGGGTCAAAACGCGTCCCCGCGGCGTCCGGCCGATAAAGCCCTGCTGCAGCAGGAAGGGCTCGACGATTTCCTCAAGCGCATCGCGCGGCTCGGACAGTGCGGCCGCCAGCGTCTCGATTCCCACTGGTCCGCCCTCGTAATTCTTCAGGATGCACCCGAGATAGCGATGATCGAGCGCATCGAGACCCTCGCCATCGACTTCGAGCATCGTCAACGCCCGATCTGCGACTTCAGCATTGATGACCACAGCTCCCTCGACCGTCGCAAAATCCCGGACGCGCCGGAGTAGCCGCCCCGCGATCCGCGGCGTCCCACGCGAGCGCTTGGCGATCTCGCGCGCGCCATCGGGCGACATCGCGGCCCCCAACACTCGTGCGCCACGCCCGACGACCTTTTCAAGTTCGGCAACCGTGTAGAAATTCAGCCTGACCGGAATGCCGAAGCGGTCGCGCAGCGGGTTGGTCAACAGCCCCGCCCGCGTCGTCGCGCCCACGAGCGTGAACTTCGGCAGATCGATGCGCACCGATCTCGCGGCCGGGCCCTCACCGATCATCAGGTCGAGCTGAAAATCCTCCATCGCCGGATAGAGGATTTCTTCGACCGCAGGACTGAGGCGATGGATTTCGTCGATGAAGAGCACATCCCGCTCTTCGAGATTGGTCAGCAGCGCTGCGAGGTCGCCCGCCTTCGAGATCACTGGACCCGACGTGGCGCGAAAACCAACCCCCAGTTCTCGCGATAAAATCTGCGCCAGCGTCGTCTTTCCAAGACCCGGAGGCCCCGCGAAAAGTACGTGGTCGAGAGCATCGCCCCGCCCACGAGCTGCCGCGATGAAAACCCGAAGGTTTGCGCGAGCCTGCTCCTGCCCGACGAATTCATCGAGCAACTGCGGGCGGATCGTCGCCTCGAAGGCG
The DNA here is from genome assembly GCA_040509255.1 of Hyphomicrobium sp. Lineage (GTDB taxonomy): Bacteria > Pseudomonadota > Alphaproteobacteria > Rhizobiales > Hyphomicrobiaceae > Hyphomicrobium_B. The sequence goes on from JBEVLH010000370.1 coordinate 3,255, forward strand.
TCCACATCCTTGTGCGCGCTGCTGACGAGCCTGTCGGTCATGGTTTGTTCGTGAGGGTATTCGGGGGTCCCGTCAAGTCAACGCGCGGAAAACCCGGTGCAAACGCTATGGGAGTTCAGCCTGTGGCTCAGCGCGCAGGATGCCGCTGGCAATCAGAAGCGATCGCATGAAGATCGCCAATAGACCGGCCACGAACGCCAGGAACGGCAGGCCGCTTCCGGCCGGAAATGGAAAAATGATCGCGCCGGCCATGAAAGCGACGACGCCTGCGACTGACGCCTGCAGCCAACTGAAAGTGCCATGCTGCAGGATGAACGGCGTCAAGCCCAGCGCCGCAACGGTCGCGGGCAACGCACTCCAGACGAACGCATCGACTGCAACCTCGCCGATGGCTTTCCCGCTGGGCGGCAAAAGGAAGTCCGAGGCGGGGCTCGCAAGCTGCAGCGCGACGACGATGAGCCCCGCGAATAACGGCAGGGCGAGCGACATGATCAGCACCGTCCAAAGTGCTCGGACTGGATTGCTCAAAGATTTCTTTTTTTCAGACAAAATGCAGCGCTCCCAATGACGCTCAGCCGAACTCGAGCGCTAGCGCGCCAACTCCTTGAGGCTGCGTTTGATGAGGCCGGCGGTATCGGCGGTCTCGCCTAATTCTTTTGACGCCACCGCGACGGCCGCATTGGCCTGCGCCGGGTTGTAGCCGAGATTCGTGAGCGCCGAGAGCGCTTCCGCGAATGCCAGGCTCGACGGCGGAACGCTTGCCGCCGGAGTGGCCGCGCTTCCTCCCGCCGGAATGTTGTGTCCGCTGAGTGAAAGCCCCGGCGCCTTGTCCTTCAATTCCGCGACGATGCGTTGCGCCAGCTTCTTGCCGACACCCGGCGCCTCTTCGACCGCCGCCCCGTTGCCGAACGCGACGGCATTGGCGAGATCCTGTGGCGCCATCACGCCAAGCACGCTCAGCGCCACCTTGGCGCCGACGCCCTGGATCGTCTGCAGCGTGCGAAACCAGCTTCGCTCGAACTCGCTCTGAAATCCGAACAGACGGATAGCGTCCTCGCGCACGTGCGTATCGATCGTCAGCGCCACGTCGTCGCCCGGCTTCAGGTTCCGCAATGTCCGCGACGATGCCTGGACTTCATAGCCGACGCCGTTGACGTCGATAACGAGATGGCTTTCGCCGATCGCGTCGACCTTGCCCTTGAGCTTGCCGATCATGTTTCGACGACCTTCGGCGTCAGCATTTCCATGCGCTGCCTGCTGACGCGATGATGCGCATGCGTAATCGCGATCGCGAGCGCATCTGCTTCATCCGCGCATCCGAACGTCGCTTTTGGTAATAGAAACGCGATCATTGCTTGTATCTGCTGCTTTTCCGCGTGCCCGGTGCCCGTCACCGATTTCTTGATCAGGTTAGGAGTGTATTCCGCCACGCGCAGCCCTAGGCGGGCCGGCGCCAGCAGAATGGCGCCGCGCGCCTGACCAAGCTTCAACGTCGAGCGCGGATTCTCGTTGACGAATGTCTCTTCGACCGCCGCTTCCGACGGACTGAAGCTTTGAATGACGGTCGTAACTTCGTCGAACAGCGCCGACAGCCGGTACGCGAGGTCATCATCCTTTGGCGGCGTAATCACGCCTGATGCGACATAGACAAGCCGAACGCCATCGCTTTCGATGACACCCCATCCCGTCCGGCGCAGGCCGGGATCGAAACCGATGATGCGAATCGTTCGTCCATTCATGCTTTCCGAATAGCACGAACCGCATAAGGCGCCGAAGGCGTCATTGGTGGCGGTGGCAGCGGCGGCGGCTTGGTGGCGTCGGCAACTTTGCCCGTCAGGATCGCGTCCAGCGCTTCGGCGACATCCGGCTCGGTCCAGTAACCCGTATGACCGCCCATACCCATCACGTGGTTGTCGACGCGCAGCCCCGGCGGTGCCTGAATGCGCCCGCCGATGTAATCGTCGACGCGGTAAAGGTTGATCCAGCACTTCAGGCGGGCAGCAATCCCGATCGGCACTGCCTTCGCTGCCGCGTATTCGTGAAAGTACTTCTGGTAGATGCTGCCGAGGGGTGACCCGAATGTCAGCAGCGCCGGCGCCGCGTCGCCGAGCCGCGTGTAATTCGGCCCGTTGTCGCGCAAATAATCGTAGACGATGATTGAGCCTTGGCTATGCGCCAGGAAGATCACACCGTCATATTGCTGGTTCTGCACGAAGTGCTCGAGGACCAGATTGAGCCGCCCCTGAATACGTTCGCGCCTCAGCCGTCGGTTGCGCATCCGAAACACCGACGGAATGAAATACGCCGCCGTTTCCTGCCGAGGTTGATAATGGTGGTCGATCAGGTCGCGCGCGATATGCACGACGTTGGCCACGCGCCGCCCGAAGAAGAACGGCAGGATCAGCGCCACCACCGCCGCGACCGGCAGAATGTAGCCTCTAAGCGTCACGAACACCTGGTTCTTGTCCAGATAGGGCTGAATGAAAACCAGCGCGAAGACGACCAGAAACGAAAGGATCAATAGTCCGACGAGAAATGGATTGAACAGCAGCCGCGGCATATTTCGCGCCGTCCGCTCGAGATCGTTGAGCCCGCGCCGCGCTCGGATCTGCCGGATCTCGATCAGTATCCATCCGGCAACGATCAGCATTAGCACCGTGAACGCGGCGGACGCATAGATGAACTTGAACCGTCCGATCCAGTCGAGTTCGATATTCGGGACCTGCACGAGCTTGGCAATCGGACTGTCGGCCGCGATCTGGCGGTTTTGAATGGCCTGCTGAACGAAGGGCTGAGCCTCCTTCAGCGTCGAAATCGTCTCGGCGCGATTAAGCACGGGGTAGATGACGCTTACGACGACGGTGGTCCACAGCATGAACTGCATGATCAGAATGGCGATGCTCGTCGACAGCGTGCCAAGCCGCGAGCGGTCTCGCGTAATGCGGGCGCGCACATATGCCAGTGCCAGCAACACCGTTGCGAACAGCAGTACGCCGCCCCAGAACCGCCAGCCCCAGATGATGATCTTGTAGAGGCCGTCGATGTAGCAGGCGGCGCTCGGCGAGCCCGGCGCGCAATCGAGCCCCGGCGGTTCGGCCAGCCGCTGCGGTCCGAGCTTCAGGTCGGGAATGTGGTGCAGCAGCGTGAGCAGCGAATTATTGAAAGTCAGCACGAACACTGCGGCCGACGTGACGACAAGCCAGAACACCGTGTCGTACCAGGAATAATCCTGCCGCCGCCCGATCCGATAGAAAACGTACAGCGAACTGATGAAAATGACGCCCGTCGTGACCAGCACTTGCGCGCGAGCATCCATGACATCCGCAGTCACGGTCACAGGCTCGAACAGAAACAGCGCGCAGATCGCCGATGTCACGATCGTGAGCGCGGCGCTCGGCCCTCGGATCAGCCAGCCCGCGACCCATAACAGCTTACGAAGGATCCACGACGTCACATCCCGCGACCGGTCGAGCATGGCGTCGACGAGGTGATGGGATTCGAAGATGACGCGAAAGAGCTGCAGCAGCGTGTTGACTCGCCCGGCTTGCCCTTCTGTCAGATCCGCCCAATGCAACTCGACGGCTTCGATCTCGACGCCGCTGTTATGGGCGGCGCCGCGGCGGATGACCGGGAAAACCGGCGGTGGATTGCCGACCTCGGGCTCGGGCATCCTGTTGTATTCGTTGGCGGGCGAAACGCTGTATCCCGGCCGCGTCGCGGCCAAAGTATCGAGTACGGCATTGACGCAGTAGCCCGGCTCCGTCTCGCCCACACCGTGGACAACGACCAGCCCGACACGAACCCGGCCCCTTCCCCCGGATGGTCCGTCCGCCATGCCTACTCCCGTACGCCGTGTACGCCCCAATCATAATGCGTTTTGCCCGCAAGGCACGTTCCCTCGCCGCGCGGCCGCACCGGACCTCGTCAGAACCCAAGATTTCGGCTTTAGTGTTGCGGGATGAATATCAACTTGGCAACCCGCCGCCACCGTCGAGGATGTGATGGACCCGACCTTCGCTCATCCACATTGGATTGTGGCAGGTATATTGCTGATCCTTGGCGGTTTTTGGTTATTTCGCTGGGCTAGACGAAATGACAGCCGCGCAGCGATCTCGACCGCCGCAACCGCGGCCGCCATTAACAAACTTCGCAGAAACTCGCCGGGGAAAACATCGCCTCGCCCGGTTCGCCCCTCGATGGCCGAAACATTCCGGAATGCGATGTCCCAGTTCCTGGGCATCGTCGGCCTCTTGATGATCATTGCCGGGCTGGTCGCCGCGGTCTTCGGCGTGTTTTACGTCGGCACATAGCCGCCGGCATCAAGCCGCCGTCAGCTTCTTCAGCACTTCGTCGGAAATTTCGAAATTGGCATAGACGTTCTGGACGTCGTCGTCGTCTTCGAGCGCCGCCAGCATCTTCATGATCGTCTGCGCGTTGTCCTCATCGACGGACGACGACAGGTTTGGCTTCCAAACCGCTTTGACGCTGCTGGCTTCGCCGAGTTTCTTTTCCAGCGCTGCCGCGACCGTTCCCAGCGAGTCGAACGCGGTCGTGATCAGATGGCCGCTGTCGTCTGACTGTACGTCGTCGGCGCCGGCATCGATCGCAGCCTCGAGGACAGCTTCGGCCGAACCCGCTTCAGGCTTATAGCTGATTTCACCGATATGATTGAACATGTGGCTGACTGAGCCGGTCGCACCGAGGTTGCCGCTGTACTTCGTGAAGACGCTTCTGACCACGCCCCCCGTCCGATTGCGATTGTCGGTCAGCGCTTCCACGATCACCGCCACGCCGCCCGGCGCATAGCCTTCGTAGCGAACCGCTTCATAGTTTGCGAGATCGCCGCCCTGCGCCTTCTTGATGGCGCGCTCGATATTGTCCTTTGGCATGTTTTCGGCGCGCGCTTCCTGGATCGCAAGCCGCAGCCGCGCGTTCATTTCAGGATCGGGCGTACCCGCTTTCGCAGCAACCGTGATTTCCTTCGCAAGCTTGGCAAAGAGCTTTGCACGCATGGCGTCCTGCTTGCCTTTGCGGTGCATAATGTTCTTGAATTGCGAATGGCCGGCCATGCTCGCTGCTCGTTGGCTTTTGGAATTGCACTGAAGCCTGTCTTTTGCGCAACGGCCGTGCGCCGGTCAAGGGCGAGCCGATTCAAAGCTCGTTCACGGCCCGGCGGCGGGAATCAACGGCTGAGGATCGACCGGACGGCTGTTGTAACGCACTTCAAAATGCAGGTGTGGGCCGGAGGCGAGACCGGTGCTGCCTTCGCCGCCGATCTGCGCCCCCCTTTTAACGCACGCGCCTTTCGCGACATCGATGCGGTCGAGATGTGCATAGGCTGTTTGCCAGCCTGCCCCGTGATCAAGAATGACAAGGTTTCCGTATTCGCCGCTGCGCCCGGCATCGCGAACGACGCCGTCTGCTGCCGCAACGACGGCTTGGCCCTTGTTGCCCGCAAAATCGATGCCGGCGTGCATCCGTGTGATCATCAACAGCGGATGCATGACCATGCCGTAGGGCTTCTGAATCTCGCCCGCCGCAGGCCGCATAAGTGGCGGCGCCCCATCACCCGCGCGTAGCGCGTTAGGGCATTCCTCGGACGCCGCTGCCGACGTCACGGCAAAAACCAATGCTATAGCGACCAGTCGGATCATCTGAACCTCCCTCGTCAGCGCCCATGAGACGCGACGATGACGGCCGATCCTTGGCGGGTTCGGTTCCTAAGCGACCGTCCAGAAAGCCGGCGTTGTCGGCTCCAGGTGTGGGCCGAGCCGCAGCGGCGCCGCGTTGACCGCGAGACCTGTCCTGTCGTCGGTATCGACCGCGAAGCCCGAAATCGTCCCTGGCCCGTTGGCCGGCTCATAGCGCCCGCGCGGTATCCGCGTCAGAAAACGATTGATCGGCTCATCGGCATCCATTCCGAGCACCGAGTTGTAGTCCCCGCACATGCCGGCATCCGACAGGTACGCCGTGCCGCTCGGAAAAATCCGCCCATCGGCTGTCGGCGTGTGCGTATGGGTCCCGACCACGACACTGACGCGCCCATCCAGAAATGTCCCGAGTGCCTGTTTCTCGCTCGTTGCCTCGGCATGGAAGTCGATCAGGATCGCGTCTGCTCCCTGTTTCAGCGCGCACGCGGTTAGTTCGGCGTCAACGGCGCGGAATGGGCAATCCATTTCCGACATGAACACCCGGCCAATGGCATTGACGACGAGCACGTCGGCCCCGCTTCGCGCCTTGAGCAGCGTTGCGCCTTTCCCGGGAGTGCCCTTCGGATAGTTGAGCGGCCGGATCAGCCGGTCGTGGCGCTCGATGAAGACCAGCGCCTCCTTCTGATCGAAGGAATGGTTCCCGAGCGTGACGCAATCCGCGCCGGCGTCGATTAGATCGTTGAAGATCGGCTCGGTGATGCCAAATCCGCCGGCCGAGTTCTCGCCATTGATGACGACGAAATCCAAACCATAGCGGTTGATCAGGCCGGGCAACGCATCGCACACCACCGTCCGGCCCGCGCGGCCGACGATATCGCCGAGAAACAAGAGACGCATAAAAAATCCAGATTAGAATTTTTGGGGGCCCGAGGGGGTCAGGACCCAGTCGAGCTTTTCGTCATAGCTTTCGGCCGGCACCGCGTCGACCTTTTGTTCGTCGTAGGCGATGCCCACCGCCGTGACCGGCTTCAACTTTCTGAGCCGGCTCAGCGTCCGGTCGTAAAAGCCGCCCCCATAGCCAAGGCGATAGCCGCGCCGATCGAACGCCAACAACGGCACCAGGACGACGTCCGGATCGACCTCCGGCTTATCGTCGAGCGGTTCCGCGATCCCCCATGCGGCCGGCGCCATGACATCGCCGGGCGACCACTGCCGCATCAGAAGCGGTTTTCCTCGACCCTGCATGACGGGTAGCGCCAGCCGGAAGCCTTCGGCCTGCAGCCAGGTCATCAACGGCGCCGGATTGATCTCATCGCGGATAGCGGCAAAACCCGAAACGATCGCACCGACCTTTATGCGAAGGAAATCGAGACCTTGTGCGGCGATCATGCGGCTCGCCTCTGACCCGTGCCGTTCGAACGCCTCCTTGCGGCGAACGAGCGCCTCGGTCCGCAGCTCTTTTTTAGCGTCCGTCATTGCCCGAGGAGTTTAACGCCATGCCCCGTGAAAGGAAAATGCCGCGAAGGCCGTTGAGACGATGATCCCGCGTGGTCCCTACGAGCGTAGGTGGGCGCCATGTGTCCGAAGCCACGGCTCCGGTCAGGGACAGCACCCGTGCGGATCTTATAGGCCCCCGGGTCATATTGTCCCTGACGAGCCCCGCAGCACGTTGATATGTAAGCCAGGGGACGCGAAAAATCCAGTGCCGAGGCGGCCTTGTGGACCTAACCTTTGGCCCTGCGCTTCGCTGGCTCGTGCTCTTCGCCAGCTTCGAGGCTGCGGATCGCGACCGCCCGGAGGTCAGCCGTGCTCCCCTCCAGCAGATCGTCAACGTCCGCCCGCGTATCGAAAAGCTCGTCCGTGATCATCAGGGCGGCCATCAAGATCAGCCGCTCGTCCCCGACCGCGCCGTATTCGACGACGAGGCCCTGCACCTTTTTACTAAAGTAGTGGACGATCTCTTGGAGGCGCGGAGCGTCGTGCTCCTCGCACTGGAAACGATAAGTGCGGTGATTGAAGGTGAACGTGACCTCAGCCATCCTGTTCGGCGGCCTTGCCGCTCTCCGCCTGAACGACGCTCACAGTCAATCGCTCTCTTGCAGACTATGAAGCGAATCGAGCACCCAATCAATGCGATTGAGCGCGTCTGACGTCCGCTGCTCAAGCTCGGCTATCCGCTGCTGGGCGGTCGCCAATTCTGACCTGAGGCGCGCATTCTCGGCCCGCAAATTGCCGTCGCCGGAGGGCTTGCGGGCCACCTTCACGTCGTCCGCGCGCTTGATCTTAGCGGTGTTGCGTTCAGTCATGGCCTCTTATCGCCCTCTCGGGCGACACGATTGACGCATCGATCACCTTAGCTCGACTGTTACGTTACGTGGCTAAGGTAAATGCCGTCAATAAACGAGACCGTGTTTGTCCCGCTCGAGGGAAAGAAATTTCGCGAGCGTAACCCAAAGCACCGGCCTTGCCTGATTGACAGGCGCTTACCAACTGACTTTAAAGACCCCAAAAAACCAACACGACGGTAATGAGACGGTCACCTCGTCCGCACCGTCCTATTTCTCATCCCCGGAGGATCCCCCAGCATGACTGTGAAGGTCGCGATCAACGGTTTCGGCCGAATTGGTCGCAACGTGCTTCGCGCAATCATCGAAAGTGGACGCAACGACATCGAAGTCGTCGCCATCAACGATCTCGGCCCCGTCGAGACCAACGCCCACCTTCTCCGCTATGATAGTGTGCACGGCCGCTATCCAAAGGAAGTCAAAGTCGACGGCGACACGATCGACGCCGGTACCGGCCCGATCAAGGTAACGGCGATCAAGAACCCGGCCGAACTGCCGCACAAGGCTCTCGGCGTCGACATCGCGCTCGAATGTACCGGCATTTTCACCTCGAAAGACAAGGCCAAGGCCCATCTCGATGCCGGCGCCAAGCGTGTCCTGATTTCGGCTCCGGCCGATAATGCCGATCTGACCGTCGTCTATGGCGTCAACGACGACAAACTTTCGAAAGACCATCTCGTCGTCTCGAACGCTTCATGCACGACCAACTGCCTTGCTCCCGTCGTCCATGTCCTTCACGACGCCATCGGCATCGCCCACGGCTTCATGACCACGATCCACTCCTACACCGGCGATCAGCCGACGCTGGATACCCTCCATAAAGACCTTTACCGAGCACGCGCGGCTGCGCTGAATATCATCCCGACGACGACAGGCGCCGCCAAGGCCGTCGGCCTTGTCATTCCCGATCTCAGCGGCAAGCTCGACGGCGCCTCGATGCGGGTGCCGACGCCGAATGTTTCACTGGTTGACTTCAAGTTCGTCGCCAAGCGCAACACCACGGCCGAAGAAGTCAACAAGGCCCTGGTCGAAGCCTCGAAATCGAACCGCCTGTCGGGCATTCTGACGACGACCAAGGAAAAGCTTGTCTCGTCCGACCTGAACCACGATCCGTCGTCCTCGACAGTTGCGCTCGATCAAACCAAGGTGATCGACGGCAACTTTGTCCGCGTCGTATCGTGGTACGACAACGAGTGGGGCTTCTCCAACCGCATGGCCGATACTGCGGTCGCCATGGCGAAGCTGATCTGACGAATTCGGCGGGCGCTGCGAGGCGCCCGTTCTCTTTCAACTATCGAAGCGTTGCCGGAAAACGGCCCACGGAGGCAGATTATGAGCGAAAGACTTGAAGACATCGCCCGCGATCTCGTTGCGCCGGGCAAAGGCATTCTGGCCGCGGACGAAAGCACCAGCACCATCAAGAAGCGCTTTGACACCATCAAGCTCGCTTCGACCGAGGACAGCCGTCGCGATTATCGCGAGATGCTGTTCCGCGCCAACGAAGGCATGAAGAACTACGTTTCCGGCGTCATTCTCTACGACGAAACGATCCGCCAGAAAGCCAAAGACGGCACGACCCTGGTCGACGTCATGAAGGCTGCGGGCTCGATCCCGGGCATCAAGGTGGACATGGGCGCCAAGCCGCTGCCTGGCCCCACCTCGAAGGTCGAGACCATCACCGAGGGCCTCGATGGCCTGCGCGAACGTTTCGCCGAATATTACAAGCTTGGCGCCCGGTTCGCCAAATGGCGCGCCGTCATCACCATCGCGGATGGGCTGCCGAGCTGGAATTGCGTCAAGGCGAATGCTCACGCGCTCGCCCGCTACGCCGCCCTGGCGCAAGAGGCCAAGATCGTGCCGATCGTCGAGCCAGAGGTTCTGATGGACGGCGAACATTCTGGCCACGACATCGACGAGTGCTATCGCGTTACCGAATGGACGCTGCGGACCGTCTTCCGCGAACTTTATGATGCCCGCGTCAACCTCGAAGGCATTATCTTGAAGCCGAACATGATCATCGCGGGCCAGAAATCTCCGAAGCAGGCCAGTGCCGCCGAGGTTGCCGAGAAAACCATCAGGTGCCTGAAAGTGACCGTGCCGTCGGCTGTACCCGGCATCGCGTTTCTGTCAGGCGGCCAGTCCGACGAGGTCGCAACCGAACATCTGTCGCTCATGAATGCGTCAGGCCCGCTGCCGTGGCCGTTGACGTTCTCGTATGGCCGCGCCTTGCAGGCGGCTGCGATCCAGGCCTGGGGCGGCAAGCCGGAAAACGTCGCGGCCGGCCAGCGCGCCTTTACTCACCGCGCCAAGATGAACAGCCTCGCGGCGCTCGGGAAATGGGAACAGAAGCTTGAGAAAGCGGCCTGACCGGCCAAAGCTTCCACCAACAAAAAAGGACGGATCGCAAGATCCGCCCTTTTGTTTTCAAGTCGGGAGGCTCAGTTCAGAAAGATGTTCGAAAGCGCATCCTGAATCGGATTGTTGAATTTCTTCGCCGTCTTCTTGTTGTTCTTGCGCGATGACGGCGGCCCATCCTGACCATCGTCGAATGTTGCATCATTCGATACGCTTGAACCGCCCGGTTCGGCAGCTTCCGTCGGATCGATGGCTTCCTGCGCGATGAAGCGCACCGGGCGTCCGCGAAGAGCCGACATGATGCGGCCGTCAATGCCGTAGACGTCGCCGTAAGTCGTCATCTGCCCCTCATCTGCGACGCGGGCCGTGAAATAGACGAGATACACCGGTACCTGCTTTGACAGCGTGATGCTCGCGCCGCTGTCCCAGAGTTCGCCGACCTTTTCGGGCGAATAACCCTTGTCTTCGGCAAGAATGACCTCAGCAGTCCGCCGCGGTTCCTCGACGCGCATACATCCATGGCTCAGCGCCCGGAACGTTTGGCTGAACAGCCCGCGCTCCGGCGTGTCGTGCATGTAGACGTCATGACGATTGGGGAACCTGAACTTCACGAGACCCAACGGATTGTCTGCTCCCGGCGGCTGAATGAAGCTGTATTGCCGAATGTCGGCCGTCTTCCAATTGACCGAGTTCGGATCGACCCGCTGGCCGTTGTAGTAAACCTGCAGCTTATAAGCTTGGATGACGTCGGCGCCGGTGTATCCGCCACCGCCTCCGAACAGCTGATCGAAGAAGCCGAAACCGGAATTACCGGACGCCTGCCGAAGCCGCGGCCCGAGCTCCTTCGCTTTGATGCCGTCCGGCATGCCCCAGCTCGGATGGAAGATCACGAACTGCATTTTGGACGACAGCATCGGCGTCGGCCATGACGGCTGCCCGACGATCATCTTTTGCTTCAGCTCGACCCGGTTGTCTTTCCAGATCTCGCTCGTGAACTCGGGGATGTTGTTCATGACGTAGAACGACCCGAGGTCGACAGGGAGCCACCGCCAACGCTCCATGTTGGCGATGATTCGATCGACGTTTCCTGAGGGGCTTTCCTTTTTAGGCTG
>JBEVLH010000371.1:0-3112 GCA_040509255.1 Hyphomicrobium sp.
CGGGCAGCGACGACGGAATCGCGCATATCGGGGCCGATGTCGGGCGAACCCCGCCCGCCGCCTCCGCCTGAAAGCAGAAGCGACCAGTTGGCGGTGACGCGCGGCGTCATCTGAGCGAACCAGAAATCGGCGCGCAACCTTTCGCCGGCATCGAATTCTGTGTCGGCCAGCATCGGCTGGCCACCCTTGTCCTTGCGCCGAGCGAGCCACGCGAGAGGACTTTCCGCGAGGTTTCGTTCAGGGGCGATATTGTCGACGTTGTGAGCCGTGCTCTGACGTCGCGACGATCTTAAAGCCATTTGTGATCCTCGATTGCTGAGAGAGGGGCAGCGATCCGCTCGACTTTGGGGTCGCGGAGAACCAGGGTCGGGAGCGCCCAGCCGAGAACATCGAGCGCGCGATCGAAATTCGGATTGTCGCGGCGATATTCGACCTTGAGGCAGGCGTGGGCGACGGTGGTGCGGTCGCGGCCGAACATGGCGCCGACTTCGGTGAGCGACATGCGGCAGCAGACATGAGCGAGATACATCGCGACCTGGCGGGCCTCGGCGATGTCGCGGACGCCGCGCGTGCCGCTCCAGAGGCAGACGGCGTCGATGCCGAAGACGTGCGAAATCGCGAGGTCGATGGCGATGCGCGCCTGGCGGCAGCGCAGGCTCTGCGTCGGACGCACGGATGCGGCGCTCTGCTGGCGCATCTTGAGTATCGAAGGAAGCGAGGCCCGTAACATCAATCCTTCCCTGCTCCGAAATCTTTCGGTCGATGCCCTCGCCGCGTTCGATCAATCAACGTTGCCGGTCGCTGCGGTTTTGACATCGCCGCGAAGGATACGGTCGCGCCGAACGGCGGGGATAAGTTTTTTTCGCGTTCACCTTAGCGACGGATGCAGACGCAAAAGTTATCCCCGCACTGCGCGACGGCATCACAGTCGTCAGCCATGCAACACCGCGTTTCGAAACGACACACGAGAGCGCCCGCGAATGAGCGGGCCGGCTCGTTTCGCAATTCAGAGTCCAACTACCGTGGCGATGCGCGAGAATATCTCCCGGTCTGGCCGAGAGATCTCGCCGACCGCAGCGTCGAAGGTCGGCAACGGCTGATCGCCGTCATCGAACGCGAACTGCGAAAAGAGAGACGTAGAAGCATCGCGGGCAATCGCGCATACGACATCGCGCGACACGCGATGCTGTCGCGATTGCTCAAAGACGAGCGTCAGGCTTTAAATCAAATTGGATGTTTCGCGGCCGCGACGCATGCCAATCGCGGTGCAGCGAAAAACAAATGATGAGCGTGCAGGTACAATCGCGGACGATCGCGGAGAATTTTCTGAGCGACTAGCGCTCGCGGCGAGTGCCGAGACCCATCTTCTTCGCAAGCTGCGAGCGGGCGTTGGCGTAGTTCGGCGCAACCATCGGATAGTCAGGCGGCAGGCCCCACTTCTCGCGGTATTCTTCCGGCGACAAGTTGTAGTGGGTCCGCAAATGCCGTTTGAGCGATTTGAACTTCTTGCCGTCTTCGAGGCAGATGATGAAATCCGGCATGACCGATTTCTTGACGGCGATCTTAGGCTTCGCCTCTTCCCGCTCCTGAGGCACCGCCCGGCCGGCGGCACGGCTCAATGCGGCGTGGGTTTCGGCGATCAGACCCGGCAGCTCGGCAGATGCAATCGTGTTGTTGCTGACATAGGCCGCGACGATGGTCGCCGTGATCTTGACGAGCTCGGGCTGGGATGAACTGTCCATCTGCTTGTCGTCCGCTTGCTCTCTCGGCAGAATATGCTGGGACCGTACGTCCATAACCTTCACCCCACCGCACGCCCGTCGCCGCCGACGAAAGCGCCGGAAATCTCGGCATTACGCACAATAACGAAGAAATCGACCCGCCTTCACTTGCGAAAGCTTTGACTACAGGATGCCTTCATTGTCAATGACGGCGCAAAGTTAGATTACGACATTGCTAATTCTTGTCGTAGGCCGCGCTTCTTCTGGCAATTACTCCGTACTGTCATTCATTGACGCAACGTGCGACAGCACAGAACCACTGCCGCGAGCTTACACCAACTCCGAAAGGTTGACCTCCCGATGACTGGCCCGACGACTGCCGCGAGCCCCACGCCTGCTTCTGCCGAAGAGAGCGCGGTTATTCCGAGCCCGCCTGTCGCACGCCGCCTTCCAGTCGTGTCGAGCCATCACGGCGTTACGCTGACCGACGACTACGCATGGATCAGGGCCGAGAACTGGCAGGAGGTGATGCGCCAGCCCGATACGCTGGCCGGGCGCATCCGCATCCATCTCGATGCCGAGAACGCCTATACGAAAGCCACGCTCGCGGACACCCAGCCGCTGCAGGACTTGCTGTTCAAAGAAATGAAGGCGCGGCTCAAAGAGGACGACCAGCAGGTGCCGCAGCCCGACGGGCCGTTTGAATATTTTCCGCGGTTTGTAAAAGGCGGCCAATACGCCCAACTCTGTCGGATTGCTCGCGGCGGTTCGGTCGACGAGGCGCAGGTGCTGCTCGACGGCAACAAGGAAGCCGAGGGCAAAAGCTATTGGGACCTCGGCGCGACGGCGCATTCGAACGATCACAAGCTGCTCGCCTACGCGACCGACGAAAAAGGCTCGGAGCTATACAAGGTCCGCATCCGCGACCTTGAGACCGGTCTCAATCTCGCCGATGAAATTCCAGAGACGCACGGCAACCTCGAGTGGTCGAGCGACGGCCGGACGCTGTTCTACATCAAGGTCGACGAGAACCAGCGGCCCCTGTTCGTCTACAGCCATGTGCTCGGTACGCCCGTCAGCGACGACAAGCTGGTCTATGCGGAAAAGGATTCAGGATTTTTCGTCGGGCTGTCGGCGACGCAATCGCAGAAGTTTATCCTCATCGACATTCACGACCACGAAACGAGCGAGGTGCATCTGATCGACGCCGACAATCCGGCGGCGGGTCCGCGTCTCGTGACGCCGCGCCGGGTCCGGCATCAGTATAGCGTCGAGCATCATGGGCAGCATCTGGTCATCGCGACCAACTCGAACGATGCGGAAGATTTCCGTGTGGTGACGGCGCCGATCGATGCGCCGGCGGAAGCGAACTGGCGCGAGATCGTGGCGTA
>JBEVLH010000372.1:0-7795 GCA_040509255.1 Hyphomicrobium sp.
GCTTGATGCTCACGGAAGCGACCTCGGTCACGCCGATGGGCGTCGGGTACCCCGACACGCCCGGCATCTGGTCTGATGCGCAGGTCGAAGGCTGGAAGAAGATCACCGATGCCGTTCATGGCGCGGGCGGCACTATTCTTCTGCAGCTTTGGCACGTCGGACGCATCTCCGATCCGCTTTATCTCGAAGGCGCGCTTCCCGTCGCGCCCAGCGCCATCGCGGCGGGTGGCCATGTCAGTCTCGTTCGCCCGTTAAAAGACTTCGTCACGCCTCGCGCGCTCGAATTGAGTGAAATTCCGGGCATCCTCGCCGACTACCGCCGCGGCGCCGAAAACGCCAAACGAGCCGGCTTCGACGGCGTCGAAGTTCACGGTGCCAACGGCTATCTTCTCGATCAATTCCTGCAGGATTCGACCAACAAGCGGACCGACGAATACGGCGGCCCGATCGAAAATCGCGCCCGCCTGATGCTGGAAGTCGTCGACCAGGCGATCGAGGTCTGGGGCGCCGACCGCGTCGGTCTCCATCTCGCGCCGCGAGGCGATTCTCACACAATGGGTGACAGCGATCCGCTCGCCACCTTCGGCTACGTTGCAAGCGAAGTCGGCAAGCGCAAAATAGCCTTCATCTGCACCCGCGAATATCAGGGCCCCGATGCGATCAGTCCCGAACTCAAGAAGGTGTTCGGCGGCGTCTTCATCGGCAATGAGAAGTTCACGAAAGACTCGGCTGAAGCCGCAATCAACGCCGGCACCGTCGATGCCGTCGCATTCGGCAAGCAATTCATCGCCAATCCCGATCTGCCCGAACGCTTCCGACTCGACGCGCCATTGAATCCGCCCGATCCGGCATCATTCTACGGCGGCACCGAGAAGGGCTATACCGACTATCCCGCTCTCGCGCCCGAGACGGTTCGGGCCTGACCACGGACACGAACTGAAAGACGCTCGCGCTGGTCTCAGCGTTGGGCGTCTCTTCGCTCCGTGACCGCATCGAAGGCGTTCACGAATTCCCGCGATCCGGGCGTCGAAATCGCATACGTCATGCGCCGGTCGAGTTCAGCCTGAAGCTGCGCGCCGGTCAGCCCCGTCACCATCCTGTTCACGTAATAGGCGCGCCGCGCGAAGAAATTCGGCGTCGGCGCATCGGAGCCGGGCGGCTGCATCATCTCGAGGCCTGTCATCGGGCCCGCGAGGTTCATCAGCTCCATCTCCGAACCAGACAGCGTCTTCCGTCCGCTCTTCGTCGCGAGATCCTGAAGCGTCCTGAGCTTCATCGCCTGCAACATGGGCCCGATGTCGCCATCGATGTTCAACGTGTGCACGCCCATGCCGGCGGGCGTCTTCGCATAGGTTTGCTGCACATCCCATTCGAACGGCTGGCGCTTGACGTTCGCGTACATCCTTCGCAACACGATGAGCTTGTGTTTCAACTGAACTTTGCGGGCCGTCGTATTGCCTGGATCGCGATATTTCTCTTCAAGGCGGCGAATGAAGACCGTGCCGCTACGCGCCAATTCATTTATCGAGTTGGCATCCAGAAGCTGCCCGTAGCCAATCGCGCTCGAGATCGCACGCCCGGTCTTCTTGATCGGGTGAATGCCCGCCTGCGTATCGTACGTCCCGTTGCCGCCGGTTTCGAGAGCGTAGATCCGAACCACCTGCTCTTTCGAAAGACCAAGCGCATCGGCTTCCGCGGCATAACGCAGTTTGAACTCTTTTTCGGAGACGCGCTCGGGTACGAAGTTGTAAACGCGCTTCGCAGCGTCGAGATAATCCGGGATCGTCGCAAGCTCCTTCGGTTTTGAAGGATTGCTTTGCCGCTGTGCCTCAAGAAAGCGTTCGTATTTGCGCGCGAGTTCTCCTGACAGTGACGGCCCCTTGTACTTCGGCGGAAAACTCATCACGTAGTCGCTGGCTGCGAACGGAATGTCTTTGGCGCGCTTTTTCCGACGCACGTCGCGCTTTCGCTCGACCACATCCCAATACGCATCGAGTTGTTCTTCGAAACTTTGCCGCGCCGTCTTCCACGTTTGAAACGCTTCGATCTCGCCGTCGGACAGCGAGGTCAGAAAATCGATCGTTGACATTGCGTGCGCGCGCGGCGACAGCGCGAAGCCCAGTAGGGCCAACGCGGCCCCTAGCACTACGTAGCGCAGAATTCGATCCAGCGATGTCGTACCAAAGTAAGCCACTCGCGGTTCCGGTTGCCTTTAAATCGCATTGCGAAAGCCAACGACGAATCGAAGGTATCGTGATTCAGCGCACCCGGGCCACCCCGGACATGGAACACTTCGATCACA
Source organism: Hyphomicrobium sp. (assembly GCA_040509255.1). GTDB lineage: Bacteria > Pseudomonadota > Alphaproteobacteria > Rhizobiales > Hyphomicrobiaceae > Hyphomicrobium_B. Next base: position 2,303 of record JBEVLH010000372.1, read on the forward strand.
GCCAGGTTGCGAAATGAACCCGTTTTCCGCCCCCAATATGGCAGCTGAACAATTGGAGCCTGCTGCTTTTGAAGCTTTGGCTCGCGCCCGCCTGCTTCCAAGCTCGCCGCTCCTGAACGAGCCGCTATCGCCAGGCGACGACGATCTGAACCCGGGGCTCGAGAAATTCCCCTCGGGACTTCGCCACGCCGCCGTGCTTGTTCCCGTTATTGCCCGCTCCCCGTTGACCATCCTGTTGACGGCCCGCACGGACCACCTCCCCTCCCATGCCGGGCAAATCGCCTTTCCAGGCGGTAAGGTCGAGACGTTCGACGTCGGACCCTTCGCCGCCGCAGTTCGGGAAGCCCGGGAAGAGATCGCCCTCGACGAAGCGTTCATCTCGCGGATCGGATATCTGTCGCCCTACCGTACCGGCACGGGCTATATCATCACGCCTTGCGTCGCCCTGGTGCGTCCGGGTTTCACCTTGACGATCAATCCCGAGGAGGTTGCCGATGTCTTCGAGGTGCCGTTCGCTTTTTTGATGAACGAAGCCAATCACGAGATCCACACCCGCTCCTGGGGCGGCGCCGAGCGGCGATTTTATGCGATGCCCTACGAGGACCGCTATATTTGGGGAGCGACAGCGGGAATAATCCGCATGCTCTACCGGAGACTGTTCATCACATGATCCGCATCGTCTTGGAAAATGTCTTCTTCTTCCTGCTTCCTACGTTGGCTTACATTGTCTGGGTTGCATTTGCCGAGGACGAGTGGGCCGGTTTCGCCTCCGTGTTGAGCCGCGCTCCGCTGCTTCGCCTATTCGTCGCCGGCGCCGCGCTGATGCTCGGAACGTTGATCGCGTTTTCATCCCGCAGCCATAACAGCCCCAACGACGTCTATGTGCCGGCGCAGAATGTCGACGGAAAGCTTGAACCAGCCCACAGCATTCATCAGCCCCAACCAAACGAAGCTTTACCCGCAAAGCCCTGATCCAATGCGCTTAGGTCCCATCACCCGTGTCTGATGCAATCAAATGGCCGCGCGTAACCGGCGCCTGGCTTCACTCGCCGTCACTCGCCAAGGTATTCGCGGCGATCGCGAACGGCGGCGCTGAAGCGCGCGTGGTCGGCGGCGCCGTCAGAAACGCGCTGCTGGATCGTCCCGTCAAAGAAATCGACGTCGCGACGACCGCGCGGCCGGAAGACGTCATGCGCATGGCCCAGGCCGCAGGTCTCGGCGCGCATCCGACCGGCATCGACCACGGCACAGTTACAGTTGTCGTCGACAAGCAGCCCTACGAAGTGACGACGCTGCGCCGCGACGTCGAAACCGACGGCCGTCACGCAGTCGTATCGTTTACGTCCTCATGGGAAGAAGACGCCGCGCGTCGCGACTTCACGATGAACGCCCTCTATTGCTCGCTCGATGGAGCGATCTACGACTCGGTCGGCGGCATAGATGACCTTCGCAATCGTCACGTTCGCTTCATTGGCGATGCCGAGGCCAGAATTCGTGAGGATTTCCTGCGAATTCTTCGCTTCTTCCGCTTCACCGCCGAATACGGCAACGGCAATCTCGACCCCGTCGGCCTCGCGGCGGCAAGCGAACTGAAGGACGGGCTCGCGTTGCTCTCGGCCGAGCGAGTTCGCGCCGAAATGCTGAAGTTGATCGCCGCTCGAAGCGCGGTGAGCGTGATGACCGCGATGTACAAAATCGGCATCCTCCAGCTTGTCGTTCGCACGCGGATCGAACCAGAACGCTTCGCACGTCTCGCGGCCATCGAAGCGGCGCTCGGCGAACCGGGCGATGCCTTGACCCGCCTCGCGGCGCTTGCCGTCAGCCAAGCGGAAGACGCCTCATTCCTCGCCAATCAACTTCGGCTGTCGAATGCCGAAGCGGCGCACATCGCAATCGCAGCGGCCATAGACCCGCGTATCGATCCCGCGTCTCCCGAGTCGGCAGCGCGTGCGGCCCTTTATGCGCTCGGGCGCGAAAATTTTGCCCGCGCGGTTCGCCTTGCGTGGGCACACTCCGGCGCGCCGACCAGCGACCCGCACTGGCGCGCTCGAACGCTATTGCCCGATCGCTGGAAGGCGCCCGCCATGCCCTTCTCCGGCGGCGACGTGGTGGCGCTCGGGATCGCACCCGGCCCAAAGGTCGGAAGCGTGCTTCAAGCCTTCGAGCGCTGGTGGATCGACCATGATTTCCCCTCTGATTTCGAGCGGCAGGCCGGCGTGCTCAAAGAGCTGGCTCACAAGGCACTTGCTTAACAAATCATTAAATTTCACTTCACCTTCGCTTTTGCTCGGTCTAGGTTCTGCCCCGCGGGCTTCGCCATGTTGTATTGCGTTGAGGAAGTACCCTGATGGACAGTATCGGCCGCGAACGGATCCGTTCGCTTAGGATCGTTCAAATCGTCTTCGCTGTTCTGGCGCTCGCCAGTCTCGTTTCGGCTCTCGCCGTTGCCACCAGGGGAGTCGATCTTGGCCTCCCTGAAGGATCTACCTATCCGATCGCTTTGGCGTTCCTTCTGGTCGGTGCCGCCGACACTGTCCTGCTCTATGTCTGGGAACCCATCTTTCAGCGCTCCGACTTCTAGCAGCCAAACGACGCCTTGCTGAAAAGGCGTTTGGTAAATGCGCCGGGGCTGCGTTTTTTCTTCGCGGCGCTCCCCGCCGCAAGCCTTCGTCATACGCCTGTTACATGAATCCCGTCCTACGTTTTCCATGCAATGCATGAACGCATTTGTGGGAAGCGCACTGACGGGGGGACGACCTTGAGCGCAGCAGGCCCGGAGCTGAACTACCGCACCGTTTTCATTTCCGACATCCATCTTGGGATGCGCAACTGCCAGGCAACCGCCCTTCTCGACTTTCTCAAACACGTAGAGTGCGAGAACCTCTATCTCGTCGGCGACATCGTCGATTTCTGGAAAGTCCGCCGCGGACCCTACTGGCCTCAAAGCCACAACGACGTGTTGCAGAAGCTCCTGAGAAAATCCCGCAAGGGCACCCGCGTCGTCTTCATCCCTGGCAATCACGACGACGGCTTGCGCGAATACACCGGCATGAATTTTGGCGACATCGAGATCCGCCGCGACGCCATCCATGAGGCCGCCGACGGCAAGCGCTATCTCATCCTGCACGGCGATGAATTCGACGTCGTCGTCCGTTACGCGCGCTGGCTGGCGTTCCTCGGCGATCGCTCTTACGACGCCGCGTTGGCGCTCAACGTGCCGCTCAACTTCGCGCGCCGCCTATTCGGCCTCGACCACTGGTCGCTGTCGGCCTTCCTGAAGCACAAGGTCAAGAGCGCCGTAAATTACATTGGCGAATTCGAGGAAGCGCTCGCGGGTGAAGCCGCGCGCCGCAACGCCCAGGGCTTGATCTGCGGCCACATCCACCACGCCAACGAGCGCATGGTCGGGGACGTCCACTACCTCAATTGCGGAGATTGGGTCGAAAGCTGCACCGCCATCGGCGAACGCTTCGACGGCAAATTCGAAATCATCCGCTGGAAAGAGCATCTGGCCGCGCGCGCGTCGCAGGCGCCTTCAGGCCGTTGGCTGATCGAAGCCGCTTGAACGGTGCACACCGGACCTGAATCAAGACGGCAAACTGGAGCACCATAAGTGAACGCCACTGCCAAAGTTCTCGAGCCGACACACGTCGATCTGCTCAGCGAAGCCGTGCATCAGAACCGCGCGCTGAGCTTCGCCGGCATCCTCGAACGGACCTTCACGTTCGCATTCCGCTCGATGGTCTATCCTCAGATCTGGGAAGACCCCCGCGCCGATATGGAAGCGCTCGAAATCACGCCGCAGACCCGCATCATGACCATCGCCTCCGGTGGCTGTAACGTCATGAGCTACCTCACCGCCAATCCGGCGCGCATCTACGCGATCGACCTCAACGAAACGCACATCGCGCTCCTGAAGCTCAAGATCGCCGCCGCCCAACACTTGCCCAACCACGCGACGTTTTTCCGATTTTTCGGCGCAGCGAACGATCGCCGCAACGTCGCGCTTTATAATGATCTGATCGCGCCGCACCTCGATGAGCGCTCACGGGCATACTGGGAAGGCCGCGAACTCTCCGGCCGCCGCCGCATCTCGCGCTTCGCCCGCAACTTCTACCGCTTCGGCCTGCTCGGACGCTTCATCGCTGCCGGCCACCTCGCGGGCCGCGTCTTCGGCGCCAATCCCAAACGCCTTCTCGACGCCGGATCGATCGAAGAACAGCGCGAGATCTTCGCGCGCGACATCGGACCGGCCTTCGACAATCCCGTGCTGCGCTGGATTACCTCCAATCGCGCCTCGCTGTTCGGATTGGGCATTCCTCCGGTTCAATACGACGCGCTCTCCGGACGCGGCGCCCGCCCGATGGCGACCGTATTGAAAGAGCGCGCCGAGCGGCTGGCGACCGGCTTCGATCTCAAGGACAATTATTTCGCGTGGCAGGCCTTCGGCCGCTCGTATCCGGCCCACGGCGACGGACCGTGCCCGCCCTACTTGGCCAAGGCGAACTTCCTCGCAGTCAAGTCGCGCGCCGGGCGCGTCGACGTCGTCCATGACAACATGATCCGCTTCCTGTCTCGCGAACCGGCCGAAAGCCTCGACCGCTATATCCTTCTCGACGCGCAAGATTGGATGGACGATGCCGCCTTGAATTCGCTCTGGCGCGAGATCACCCGCACCGCCCGGCCGGGCGCGCGGGTCATCTTCCGCACTGCCGGCGAAGAAAGCATCCTGCCCGGGCGCGTCGCCGACGCGATCTTGAACCGCTGGACCTACGACGCCGCCAAGTCAGTCGAGATCCACGCCAAGGATCGTTCCGCCATCTACGGCGGCTTCCACCTCTACATCAAACACGCATGACCAGCGCAATGACCGAGAATGCGGCAAGCGCAATGGATGGCATGTATCGCCATCAGCGCTACATCTACGACCTGACGCGCCGCTACTATCTGATCGGTCGCGATCAGATGATCGCCGGCCTCGCCCCTCCGGTGGGCGGGACCGTGCTGGAAGTCGGATGCGGCACCGCGCGTAACCTGCTCCGCGCCGCGCACCGCTATCCGCTTGCGAAGTTCTACGGCCTCGACGTCTCCGAAGAGATGCTGAAAACGGCACGGACCTCGCTCGATCGCAGTCCGTTTCGCGACATCGTCACGCTCGCTCAGGCCGACGCCACGACGTTCTCAGCAAGCGAATTGTTTGGCATCCAGAACATCGACCGCATTTTCATTTCCTACGCGCTGTCGATGATTCCGCCATGGCAGTCCGTCATCGACCGCGCCATTTCGCAGCTCTCGCCAACCGGCGAACTGCATATCGTCGACTTCGGCACGATGGAATCGATGCCCGCGTTGCCTCGGCGGGGCATGCGCGCGTGGCTGACACGCTTCAGCGTCACACCGCGCCTCGATCTCGAAACGGTTGTGCGCGAGGCCGCGCGCCGTCACGGCCGCAGCACGACCTTCCGCCAGGGCCGCCTCGACTATGCCGCCCTC
>JBEVLH010000373.1:0-5021 GCA_040509255.1 Hyphomicrobium sp.
CGCTCGCTTTTCGGCTGACCAAACGTCGAATATGCCAGCAAAGCGACACGTGGTTCGATGCCGAAATTGCGCGCCGCCCGCGCCGCTTCGACCGCAATATTCGCCAGCTGCTCGGCATTCGGCAGGTCGTGAATGCTTGTGTCCGCGACCAGCACGGCGCGCCCGCGGCTCAAAACCAGCGAGATGCCAATAACATGCCGCCCCGGCTTTTCATCCATCACCCGGTGCACGTCGGAATAGACGCTCGTCCAATTGCGCGTGACGCCCGACACCATCGCGTCCGCGTGGCCGTGCGCCACCATCAACGCACCGAACACGTTGCGCTCGTTCGTGACCACCCGCTCGCAATCGCGCTTGAGATATCCGCGCCGCTGCAGCCGCGAATAGAGCAACTCTGAAAATTCCTCGACAAAAGGCGAAGCGGTGGTGTCGATCAGCTGGAATTCGCTCCTCAACGGAATCCCAAGCTCGCGAAACCGCTCGACGACAATCTTGCGTGACCCGATCAAAATTGGCTGACCAAAACCTTGCTGGAAGAACGTGTTCGCTGCCCGAATGACCGCGTGATCCTCGCCTTCGGCGAACACGACGCGTTTGGGATCGTTTCGAACCGCGTCGAACGTCGACTGCAGCCAGCCGGCGACCGGATCGAGACGCGCGTTGAGCCGCGCGACGTAGCCTTCCATATCGACGATCGGATTGCGCGCTACGCCCGAATCCATTGCAGCCTTGGCAACCGCCGCGGAAACGTGCGGCAGCAGCCGCGGATCAAACGGCGCCGGGATGATGTAGCCGGGCCCGAACGTTGGCCGCTCGCCGAGAAACGCCGCTGCCACCCGATCGGGAACCTCTGCCCGTGCCAACGCCGCAATCGCCTCCGCCGCCGCGATCTTCATCGCATCGTTGATCGTCGTCGCATGCACGTCGAGAGCGCCGCGGAAGATAAACGGAAAGCATAGAACGTTATTGATCTGGTTTGGATAGTCCGAACGCCCCGTCGCCATGACGGCATCGGTCCGCACGGCCTTCACCTCTTCAGGAGAAATTTCCGGGTCCGGATTCGCCATCGCAAATATGAGCGGTTTCGCTCCCATTTGCGCAACCATCTCCTGCGACAGCACTCCGCCTGCCGACAAACCGAGGAAGATGTCGGCGCCACCGATGACATCGGCCAGTGTTCTGGCGTTGGTCTTCTGTGCAAATGGCGCCTTGTAGGGGTCCATCAGCTCCTTGCGGCCCTCGTACACGACACCCTTGATGTCGCAGACGGTGATGTTTTCCCGCTTGAGGCCGATCTTGACGAGCAGGCTGAGACACGCAAGCGCCGCCGCGCCCGCGCCTGCGCAAACGAGCCTCACATCTTCGATCTCTTTCTCGACGACCCGCAATCCGTTCAAAACGCCTGCCGCGACGACGATGGCCGTCCCGTGCTGATCGTCGTGGAAAACGGGAATGTCGAGCAGCTCTTTCAGCTTCTCCTCGATGATGAAGCAGTCGGGAGATTTGATATCCTCGAGATTCATTCCGCCGAACGACGGCCCGAGATATCGCACCGAGTTGATGAAGGCGTCGGGATCGGGCGTATCGACGAGCAGATCGATCGCATCGATATCGGCGAAACGTTTGAACAGCGCCGCCTTGCCTTCCATGACGGGCTTCGCTGCCAGCGCGCCCAGGTTGCCGAGACCCAGGATGGCGGTGCCGTTCGACACCACGGCGACGAAATTACCCTTGCTGGTGTAGGCATAGGCGTCGCGCGGATTTTCCGCGATTGCCTGAACCGGAATTGCCACACCGGGCGAATAAGCTAGCGCCAGATCCCGCTGCGTCGTGAGCGGCTTCGTCGGCATGATCTCGAGCTTGCCGGGTTTGCCATTGGCATGAAAGGCAAGCGCTTCTTGAGCCGTCACGTGGGCGGCGCGGTGGAGGGATGGCATGGTATTGGACCGTTGGTGGATTGCGTGCGCCAAGGCATTGCTGCCAATGCACACATCAGGGGATAAGCGGCGGCACGATAGGTTGCGAGAGCCGGAACGGCAACCTATGCATATCTGACGCTGGGCGGGGGCGCGGCGAGACGATCATGTTGCGCCATCCCTGAAGCTGAACGGGGCAATTTGAAACGTAATCTCTTGATGTCCAGAACCGACGAGCCGCGCAAGCGCGGGCAACCGGAAACGGCGTCCGGAGCTGCTGCCGAAGTGTCGCATGGTTACGAAGAGCCTGCTCCTGCTGCCGCCGCTGTCGAAGCAACGCCCTCGATGGCGCAATATCTCGAAATCAAGGCGGCAAATCCAGACAGCCTGCTCTGGTATCGGATGGGTGATTTCTACGAGCTGTTCTTCGACGACGCCGTGACCGCGTCGGAAGCCCTCTCGATCGTGTTAACGAAACGCGGCAAGCACGGCGGTCAAGACATCCCAATGTGCGGCGTTCCGGTCCACCGGGCCGATGAATACCTTCAACGCCTCATACGGCAAGGCCACCGCGTGGCCGTTTGCGAACAGCTCGAAGACCCCGCGGAAGCGAGGAAGCGCGGTCCCAAGGCCGTCGTCAAGCGCGATGTCGTTCGACTTGTCACGCCAGGCACGCTGACCGAGGAAGCTCTCCTAGACGCCAAAGCCCGCAACTACCTGACCGCAGTTTTTCTCGCAACGCCCGTAGAACTCGGCATCGCGGCATCAGACTCCCGCGTCGCTCTCGCTTCTCTCGACATCTCCACCGGGGAATTCGAGGTGACGGAAGTCTCAGGCGTCGATCTGTCGGGTGAACTGATCCGGCTCGCGTCGAGCGAGGTCCTGGCGGCCGACAATCTTCTGGGCAACGATGTGTTCGTTCGCACTGTCGAGCATTCGGGCGGCAAGACCACACCCGTTCCATCGGCGTATTTCGACAGCGCCGCCGGTACGCGCGATCTCAAGGACGCCCTCGGGGTGTCCGAACTCGCAGGCTTCGGTGCTTTTTCGCGCGCAGAGCTTGCGGCTATCGGCGCAGTCCTGAAATACGTCGACCTCACACAGATGGGTCGCAAGCCGCTTATTCGCGCGCCCCGCCGCGCCGGAGGCGCTGCGCTTTTCATCGACGCTGCCAGCCGCGCCAGCCTAGAACTCGTGAAATCGACCTCGGCCGACAAATCCTCTACCCTGCTCGCTGCGATGGATCGCACCGTCACCGGCGGCGGCGCACGTGAACTTCAATCTCGCATCGCAAGTCCTCTCGTCGCCTCGAGTGCCATTGAAGCGCGGCTCGACGCCGTCTCCTGCCTGGTCGGCAACCCCAGGCTGGTGGACGAGCTTCGCGAACGCTTGCGCGGCACGCCCGATCTCGCCCGCGCTCTGCCGCGCCTCACATTTGGGCGCGGCGGCCCCCGCGATCTCGCAGCCATCCGCGACGCCATCGAAGCCGCATCAAACGCTGCCGACATGCTTGCGAATGCCAAAGGTCCACTGCCTTTGCCCCCGGAACTTCAGGCCATTTGTGAGCGCCTTTCCGCGATTCCAGCAGGGCTCGCCGCCGCCCTCGAAAACGCGATTGTTGACGATCCACCGCTCCTCCGCCGTGACGGTGGCTTCATCCGCGACGGCTTTAACGCCGATCTCGACGCCGCTCGCGCGCTCCGGAACGACAGCCGCCGCGTCATGGCGGAACTCGAAGCCCGCTACATCGAAGAGACCGGCGTCAAGACGCTTCGTGTGCGCCATAACAACATCCTTGGATTCTACATCGAAGTGACGCAGCTCAACGCCAAACCGCTGCTGTCGCCGCCGTTGTCCGAGCGCTTCCGTCATCGCCAGACCATGGCTAACGCCGTACGCTTTGCGACCGCGGAATTGCTCGAAACTGAAGGCCAGATCGCGTCGGCGAGCGAGCGCGCCCTCAATCTCGAGCAAGAAATTTTCGCCGACCTCTCGCAAGAGATCGCATCCGCCACGGAAGCGCTTGCGAGTGCGGCCGCAGCTCTTGCAGACCTCGACGTGTACACTGCGCTCGCGTCGCTGGCTCTGGAGCAGAACTACGTTCGCCCGGTCATCGATGATGGCGCAGTATTTGAAATTCGCGGCGGCCGCCATCCCGTCGTCCAGCAGGCCCTCGCGAAACAGAACGGCGCCGCCTTCATCGAAAACGATTGCATTCTAGGAAAAGGCACGCCGGCTTCCGGGCCGCAAAATCCGGAAGGCTTGCCGGACGCCCGCATCTGGCTCGTCACCGGCCCGAACATGGCGGGTAAATCGACGTTCCTGCGCCAGAACGCACTCATCGCTGTCATGGCGCAGATGGGCTCCTACGTACCGGCCCGCTCCGCCCACATCGGCATCGTCGATCGCCTGTTTTCGCGCGTCGGCGCGTCGGATGATCTGGCGCGAGGCCGTTCGACCTTCATGGTCGAGATGGTCGAGACCGCGGCCATCCTTAACCAGGCGACCGAACGGTCTCTCGTCATCCTCGACGAAATCGGTCGCGGCACCGCGACGTTCGACGGCCTTTCCATCGCCTGGGCCACCGTCGAATATCTCCACGGCGTCACGAAAGCCCGAGCACTGTTCGCTACCCACTATCACGAGCTGACCGCTCTCGCCCGCCGCCTGGACGGCATCGCCAATGTCACCATGGACGTTGCCGAATGGCACGACACCATCGTTTTCCTGCATAAGGTGAAGCCGGGAGCGGCCGACCGTTCCTACGGAATCCAGGTCGCCAAGCTCGCGGGCCTGCCGGAACCCGTCGTCGCGCGCGCGCGTCAGGTCCTGGCGCGCCTCGAAAAAGCTGACCGCCGCCCGCGCGTAGGAGACGAAAGTATTGATGACTTGCCGCTATTCTCCGCCGTGCGTCCCAAGGGAGAAACGGGAAGCGCGTCGCCATCAGCCGTTGAAAAGCTTCTCCTTGCCATGCATCCTGACGAACTGTCGCCGAAGGCGGCCCTCGAGAAGCTCTACGAGCTCAAGGCTCTGGCCGAAACCCTGAAGAAGACGAAGCCTTGACCAACGATACCGCGAACGTCCTCATCCCGCCGCCCTACTTCG
>JBEVLH010000374.1:0-6826 GCA_040509255.1 Hyphomicrobium sp.
GCGTTGAGCAGATTGCTCTGATGGTAGGCCGTCGGGTCTTCCAACGCGATCGACGCCGACACGCCGTTGCCGAACTGCGTGGTGTAGGTCAGCTGATTGACGGCGGTCACGTCACCGCTGCCGCCGACGAGACCGTCGAAGTTGTTGCCCGGATAGTTGACCCAGGGAGTATCGAACGAGGAGACTGCCTTACCCATCGTGAATCCAGCGAACTGGATGAACGCCTGGTAGACGCCAACCGAACCACCGGCGATACCACCGTCAGAGGGGTTGCCAACGCCACCGAATCCACCGGCCTGGGCAGCCGCGGAGTAAAAGGTACCACCGGTGCCGTTTCCGGCGTAGGAGCCCGACGTCCAGGAGAATGTCGCGTCAAAGAACGTGCGGACCACGCCGTATTCGGTCGCGGTGCGCGTATCGACGGTCAAATCCTGACGGGAGCGAGCGGTGTAGTAATTCGACAACCGGTTCTGTGCGCCCAGCTGCGTGGCGTATGCACCGTTGTAGACCGAGCCGTTGAAAGCAGTTTCAACGCGTAGATAACCACCCAGCTTGATGCAGGTGTCAGTGCCGGGGATGTAGAAGAAACCAGCACCGTACAGAGAGCAGATCCTCACGTACTCGACCGCTTTGGCCTTGACGGGAAGATCGGCTGCCTGTGCTCCGCTCACGGCAACAATAGCTGCCGCTGAGCCAATAAGGCTCTTAACCATCTTCATGCTAAACCTCCAAGTTGCTCGAAAGGGAAGGTTCCGGATCCGCTGGGTGCTTAAGACACCCCAAGGCTGGTTCCCTTGTCCCTAAAACCCGTCAAGCCGCTTCGCGCCATCGGACCCACCCGCTGAACGCGAGGGACTTAAGCGAACCACCTAAAACGGGACGACCTCGGGATGCCCCCCTACGTCGCACGATCACAATTACCGAGGACCTTTGCACAAGCAATAAAGGAACCGCGTCGCTCTCCTTGCCTCCTCGCCTTTTCCGATCTGTGTTGCACAAATAACACGGGCTTGTGATCGGGGTTTTTCAAGAAGTTGTTGAATCTGTTGTGTGATTCAAAATCACAGTGTTCGCGCCCCCGAACCGGGCCGCGCGCATCGCAACAGCCTGCTCCGTTGCCGTTCAAGCATCCTTGCGCCTCGAATCATGGCGCGGAGCGCGAATCTGCCTCAGCGATTACGCGCGTATATAGAGAGTGAAAACGCAGGCGGTCCGGCGACTAGACGCGAACGGAGCCGGATGATCGACCGGCCGCCGCCCTTGCAACTCTCGCCAGCGTTGGCCGGCAACGGCGCCGAATCAGGTCAGATACGCCTGCCTTCGGTTCCGAACGAGGATGATGAGATCTCTGGGAGTGGCGGAGAGGGAGGGATTCGAACCCTCGATACAGCTTGAGACCGTATGACGCTTTAGCAAAGCGTTGCCTTCAGCCACTCGGCCACCTCTCCGGTGCGAGCCTTATGCATCGAATTGGTCGGCATGGTCAATTTGGAAGACGGATGTTTTCGTTCGAATTTTCGCGCCGTCGGGCCGGCCGGGACCCGTTCAAGGCGCCCTGACATCACGAAATGGGATCATCGCACGTCGTCGGGCGCCCGCCGCACTCGCCGCCCTGCTCCAGGCAGCGCCGTTGGCGGATGTTATGCAAGTCGGCCGGAGAAACCGGCGAGCGAGGAATCTGGTCCGCATCTTCGCCCGCCGCGCCAGCCACATCATTCGTCGTCCAAACGATGAGCCGACGGCGCCTTGCAACGGCTGCGCCGGCAACCGGTGACGTCTTACTGCGTCGCCATCCACGCACGCGCGTCGCGCTGGGCGGCGGCGATCTCGGCTTCCGACATCATGGCGGCGACCTCGCGACGCATTCCGATCGCGTCGGCGCGCCCCTTCAGGGCAGCGAGGTTGAACCATTTGTGAGCCGCGACGAGATTGACGACGCCGGAACGGCCGCTCGCCCAGTACAGGCCGCGCTCGAACAGCACGTCGGGAATCGCGGTTGCCTGCACTGCAATGGCCGCGTCGAGATCGATCTGCCCCTGAAACATCCGTAGCACCCCTTTTTATCGTTGCCGCCCTCCCCCGAGGTGCGGCCCTGTCCACTGTTGACTACTTCCCCAACGCCGTTTGCCGGTCTGTTGTTGCGATGATCTTTGCCGATCAAATTTGAAGAGCAGTTTAAGGTTCGCAATAAACGGGGTGTAAATGCGCGCCGCGCGTCACCGGACGAGAAACCGGAGAATCCGCTGCGGCACAGCGACAAGGCGGCCGTCGTGACGTTTGGTTTACCTTGTGGGTTCGTCCAAAGATAACCATCGCGCAATGCGGCGGTCGCCCGACCGCCTCACAGCCCGTCGTCCCGGCGCTCGCGGGGACCACGGCGGAGAAAGCCCTTGCGGCAAGCCTCATTCAGGGCAAGCGGCAGCGCTCGCAATCCGATTTATCGAACAATGATGGGAGAAGATCGAAGCCGGGCGCCTGTGGCGCGGGCTGACGGAGCGCACCGGCGAAGCGGGCGTTCCGGAGAACGAGGGGGTCGGCGAACACGTCAGGACCAGATTTCATCCCGGGCCGGAGCCCGGCGAAACTGCGGGTAGTTAAGGATACCCGCACCGAGCGAAGAAAACCCGTTTCTTCTGCCGGACCGTTTTGAAAGAGCGAACCTCTTTTGAAAGACGCTCTTTCGAACTGCGATCCGGCCGTTGACCTGATGTCTCGCCGACACCCTCTTTCGTCGAACAGAGCCTTCAGACTTTCATCCGGGGCTCTCGCGACGTGCCGGCATCAAGCCGCCGGCATTTGTCGAGAAGCGAAGTTACTTCTTCTTGGCGACCTTGCGGGTCTTCTTCGCAGTCTTCTTCACTGCGCTCTTCGCCTTCTTCGCCTTCTTAGCTTTCTTGGCCATGTTGCCCTCCAGTGTATGTTGAGATGGCTTAGTCGTTGCGTGCATTCGGGAATCGAAGTGCACTACATTCCGAATACACCAACGCACTCAAAAAAACAGCTTCCCGCTTAAAGAAGTGTTGACGACGCAATGCCGGAGAGTGCAGCGCGCCGACGGCGTCGCAGGCGAAAAATGTTCGCAACTTGACGCAAAATGACTCCGCAACGACGCGCATCATCGCCCGCAAAAATTCACGAAAGCCTGTCACTGCAGTGGTTTTGCAAACCGCTATATCGAAGACCGATCAACGCCCGAAATCGAAACGACTCAGCGACGCCGTCGAAATGCCCTGTTCACGGACTCTGAGTCGGAGGGTTTGGCAATAAAAAAATTTTCATCGTCACCAGCCTTCGGCGCTCGCGGACGCGCTCGAAAAGCAATTTCGCGGACGACTCGCGACCATCGATTCGGAAGAGGCATCGTCGTCCAACGTGGCGATCGGATGTCCGGATGAACGATCGATGCGCAGCTTCGCACATCGATCGCGTGTCGTGAAAGCTGCGCAGCGTCCCGTTACGGGACACGTCAGATGCCGAGCTTCGCCTTCAGGAGATCGTTGACGGCTTGCGGATTGGCCTTGCCGCCGGACTGCTTCATCACCTGTCCGACGAACCAGCCGGCGAGTTGCGGCTTGGCCTTCGCCTGCGCGACCTTGTCGGGATTGGCGGCGATGATCTCGTCGACGACCTTCTCGATCGCGCCGAGATCGGTGACCTGCTTCATGCCGCGCGTCTCGACCAGCTCGCGCGGGTCGCCACCTTCGCTCCAGACGATCTCGAACAGGTCCTTGGCGATCTTGCCCGAGATGGTGCCCTCGCCGATCAGGCCGACGATCGCGGCGAGTTGCGCGGCAGACACCGGCGAGGCCACGATGTCGCGGCCTTCCTTGTTGAGACGGCCGAACAGTTCGTTGATGACCCAGTTGGCGGCGAGCTTGCCGTCGCGCGCCCTGTCGGCAAGGCCGTCGAGCACGGTTTCGTAGAACACCGCGCTGTCGCGCTCGGCCACCAGCACGCCGGCATCGTACGCCGACAGGCCGAGGCTCTCGACGAAGCGCGCTCTCTTCTGGTCCGGCAGTTCCGGCAGGTCCGCCTTCAGCCCGTCGACCCAGGCTTGCGTGAACTCGAGCGGCAGCAGGTCGGGATCCGGGAAGTAACGGTAGTCGTGCGCCTCTTCCTTGGAGCGCATCGAGCGCGTCTCGCCCTTGTTGGGGTCGAACAGGCGCGTCTCCTGGTCGATCGTGCCGCCTTCCTCGATGATCTCGATCTGGCGCCGCGCCTCGTACTCGATCGCCTGGCCGATGAAGGTGATCGAGTTCATGTTCTTGATTTCGCAGCGGGTGCCGAGCGGCCCGCCGGGCTTGCGCACCGAAACGTTCACATCGGCGCGCAGCGAGCCCTTCTCCATGTCGCCGTCGCAGGTGCCGAGATAGCGCAGGATCGAGCGCAGCTTGGTCACATAGGCCTTGGCCTGCTCGGCGTCGCGGATGTCAGGCCTTGAGACGATCTCCATCAGCGCCACGCCGCAGCGGTTGAGGTCGACAAAGGACATGGTCGGCGACTGGTCGTGCAGCAACTTGCCCGCATCCTGTTCCAGATGCAGCCGCTCGATGCCGATGGTGGCCGTCTTGCCGCCGTCGAGTTCGACCACGACCTCGCCCTCGCCGACGATCGGCGACTTGTACTGGCTGATCTGGTAGCCCTGCGGCGAGTCCGGATAGAAATAGTTCTTGCGGTCGAACACCGAGCGCAGGTTGATCGCGGCGTTGAGGCCGAGCCCGGTCCGCACCGCCTGGCGGACGCACTCGCCGTTGATGACGGGCAGCATGCCGGGCATCGCCGCATCGACCAGCGAGACGTGGCTGTTCGGCTCGCCGCCGAACTCGGTCGCGGCGCCCGAGAACAGTTTCGACTGCGAGGTGACCTGGGCATGCACCTCCATCCCGATCACGACTTCCCAGTCGCCGGTCTGGCCCTTGATCAGTTTACCCTGTGTGACTGGTGCGTTCATGCTTTCCCACTCTCGAGCAGCGCCGATACGATCCGCTGCCATTCGGCGTCCAGGGAATCCTTCGCGACCGGCTGGCCGGCCTGGCGGTACCAATAGCCGGCATTGCCGAGGTCGCCTTCGACCCGGTGCAGATAGGCGTGAACCCACGCGGAGTTGTTGTCGCTTTCAGCCTGTACGACAGTGTGGGCGCCCTCCCAGTTTCCCTTTGCGGCCCACCACAGCGCGATCAGGGCCGGCTCCAGGCCGGGCGCCGGCGTGTCGTCCGACAGGCTGGCATAGAAATCGGCCATCGCTACCACCAGCGTTGTGGCGTGAACCGGCCGGCGGCCTGCTCGACCACTTCGCCGAGCGAGAACAATGTCTCCTCGTCGAACGGGCGGCCGATCAGTTGCAGGCCGAGCGGCAGGCCCTGCGCGTCCTTGCCGGCCGGCACGGCAATGCCGGGCAGTCCCGCCATGTTCACGGTGACCGTGAAGATGTCGTTGAGATACATCTCGACCGGATCGGCGCCGCCCTTCTCACCGATGCCGAAGGCGGCCGATGGCGTCGCCGGCGTCAGGATCGCGTTGACGCCCCTGGCGAAGCAATCCTCAAAGTCCTTCTTGATCAGCGTGCGGACTTTCTGTGCGCGCAGGTAATAGGCGTCGTAGTAACCGGCGGACAGCACATAGGTGCCGATCATGACGCGACGGCGCACTTCGTCGCCGAAACCGTCGGCGCGGGTGTTCTCGTACAATTCGCCGATCGAGCGGCCCGGCTCACGGAGGCCGTAGCGCACGCCATCGTAGCGCGCCAGGTTGGACGAGGCTTCGGCGGGCGCGACGATGTAATAGGCCGGCAGCGCGTATTTGGTGTGCGGCAGCGATACCTCGACCAGTTCGGCGCCGGCGGCCTTCAGCCACGCCGCGCCCTCGCTCCAGAGCTTCTCGATCTCGGCCGGCATGCCGTCGAGGCGGTATTCCTTGGGAATGCCGATCTTCATGCCCTTGACGGATTTTCCGATCGCCGCCTCGTAATCGGGCACGGCGATTTCGACGGACGTGGAATCCTTGGCATCGTGACCCGCCATCGAGCGCATCAGGATCGCGGCATCGCGGGTGGTGCGCGCGATCGGGCCCGCCTGGTCGAGTGAGGAGGCGAAGGCGACGATGCCCCATCGCGAGCAGCGGCCGTAGGTCGGCTTGACGCCGACGGTGGCGGTAAAGGCCGCGGGCTGGCGGATCGAACCGCCGGTATCGGTCGCGGTCGCGCCCATGCAGAGCAGCGCGGCCACCGCCGAGGCCGATCCGCCGGAAGAACCGCCGGGAACCAGCGTGGTGTTGGAGCCCTCGCGCCGCCACGGGTTGACGACGGGGCCGAAGCACGAGGTCTCGTTCGCCGAACCCATCGCGAACTCGTCATTGTTGAGCTTGCCGAGCATGACCGCGCCGTCGCGCCAGAGCTGCGAGGTGACGGTGGACTCATAAGGCGGCACGAAATTGCCGAGGATTTTCGAGCACGCGGTGGTGCGGACGTCCTTGGTCGCGAACAGGTCCTTGATGCCGAGCGGAATGCCGGCAAGCGGACCGCCCTCGCCTTTGGCGATCTTCGCATCGACCGCGCGCGCCATGGCGCGGGCTTGATCGGGCGTCTCCAGGATAAAGGCATTGAGCGAGCGCGCGGCCTCGATCGCGGCGAGATGCGAGTCGGTCAGTTCGAGCGAGGTGAAGGACTTGCTCGCGAGGCCGTCCCGGGCCTCGGCAATCGTCATCGATGTCAGGTCGGTCATTTATCGATCGGGCTGCAGAAGAAAGGAGAAAGCGTCTTGTCGTTGGCGGGATCGTCGACCTTGGGACGCGTCCGCTCATTGGCCTCGAGCGCGTCGAGCACGGCATC
>JBEVLH010000375.1:0-6995 GCA_040509255.1 Hyphomicrobium sp.
CTCGGCAAGATCCTCTTCACTGTGGGGCGTCTCATGCGCGCCGGGGATCGGAACCGTGTAGACGGCTCGAACCAGCCCTCGGAACGGAGCGAGGAACCCGAGCGCATCCTTGCCGCCCATCATGCCGACGACGAGATAGACCGGCTTCGGTGATTTTTCGTCGAGCATCGCGAGCGTGTCTGCGAGCATATCGCCCGCCGCTGGATTGTGCCCGCCATCGAGCCAAAGTTCCGCGTCTTCACCGACAATGTCGGAAAGCGGGCCCGAGGTCAGTTGCTGCATGCGCGCGGGCCATTCGACGGTGCGCAGTCCGGTTTCAAGCGCACGCTCATCGAGCGCAAGCGCGGGAACCTTCTCGGCCAACACCAACGCGGCCGCAACAGCGGTGCCGGCATTGACGATTTGATGCCGCCCAATCAACGCCGGAAGAGGCAGATCCAGCAGACGCGCATCCTCCTGGACGATGAGCCGCCCTGCCTGCTCATAGGCGTCGTAATCGCGGCCCCAGACCGTCAACGGCGCCCCAACTGCCCGCGCGCGCGCCTCAAGCACCGCCAGAACCTCGTCCGACTGCTGAGAAATGATGCCGGGTACACCACGCTTGAGAATCCCGGCCTTTTCGAATGCGATCTTGCCGAGCGTAGGCCCGAGCTTCTCGGCGTGATCCAGAGAGATCGACGTAATGATGGTCAATGCCGGCTCGGCAATGACATTCGTGGCATCGAGCCTCCCGCCGAGACCAACCTCGAGCAGAAGTACGTCCGCCGGGCGTTCCGAAAACGCCAGAAAGGCTGCGGCCGTAGTGATTTCGAATTGGGTGATGTTATCGCCGTCATTCACGGCATGGACGCGCATCAAAACATCGACGAGCGAATCCTCGTCGATCGGGCGCGACTTGCCGTCGTCTCCTGCCAGCGCAATGCGCTCGTGGAACCGGACGAGATGCGGCGACGTGTAGACATGCACCCGTTTGCCGGCCGCCTCGGCAAAGGCGCGCAGATACGCCGTGACCGATCCCTTGCCGTTGGTGCCAGCAACATGCACGACGGGCGGCAACTTTTTTTCCGGATGCCCCAGCTTGGCGAGCAGCCGTTCGACGCGCCCAAGCGAAAGATCGATCAGCTTCGGATGCAACAGCATCATGTCAGCCAAGAGCGCGTCGCTTGTCCGCCGTGTCGTTGACGAGGTCATGCCGGTAGCTCGGGTTGGAAAAAGCTATGCGCCTCGCGGTACGTCTTTCGAACCGGAAGAAACTCCATCCTCCCGTCGAGGCTTGTCGGACTTGCTCGGATCAAATCTCTGACTGTTCGGCACCACTTCGGGCTCAACGACACCGCCGCTTTCCCGCGCCGCCGTTTCGATGACATTGCCATCGACCGCCGAACCATTGACGTGTGTTTTTCCATTCATCTTGCGCGTATCCTTCGACGTTACCGCCGATGAACCGCCCATCAAAAGACGGCAAACGCGCGCCAACGTTTCGCGAAGCTGGTGCCTGTGCACGACCATGTCGACCATGCCGTGCGAAAGAAGATATTCAGCGCGCTGAAAGCCGTCCGGCAATTGTTCGCGGATCGTTTGCTGAATAACGCGCGGACCGGCGAAGCAGATGAGAGCGCCGGGCTCGGCAATATGAATGTCTCCGAGCATGGCGTAGGATGCCGTAACACCGCCCGTCGTCGGATCGGTCAATACGACTATGTAAGGCAGCCGCGCATCTCGGAGCCGCTGCACCGCGATCGTCGTGCGCGGCATTTGCATGAGCGAGAGGATGCCTTCTTGCATTCGCGCACCACCCGATGCCGCGAACAGAATGAAGGGAGCCTTGAGTTCGACTGCACGCAGCATGCCGGCGATGATCGCTTCGCCCGCCGCCATGCCAAGCGAGCCGGCCATGAAGCGGAAATCCTGCGCGGCGGCGACGACCTGCTGACCTTCGAGTTGCCCCTCGCCGACAAGAACGGCATCCTCGAGCTTGGTGGCGGCCTTCGCGTCTTTCAGACGCTCTGTGTACTTGCGGCCATCGCGAAACTTCAGGGGGTCCTGCTGCACGGCCGGCACCGCGACCATGCGGTAGTCGCCCCCATCGAACAGATGCTGAAGGCGCTGCTGCGAGCCCATGCGCATGTGATAGTTCGAACCGGGAACGACGAACTGATTGGCCTCGAGGTCCTTGTAGAAGACCATCTGGCCCGTCTCCGGACACTTGACCCAGAGATTGTCCGGTACGTCTCGCTTCGCCGTCGACAACAGCCCGCTGATCTTCGGGCGGACGACGTTGTTAATCCAGTTCACGTCTTGTTGGCTCCTCGTAGGCCGCTGCAAGGTGTGCTTGCCGCGTTCATGCGCGCGCACAATGGCACCCCTCTCACAGTCCGCCCCGTTTCATTGAGCGCCCCATCGCGAACCGGCGCTTGGACACTGCCCAAAAATGGGGGCGCGGAAGGCCGTATCCAATAGAGCTTATCCGGCAAAAACGCTAGTCGGCGCGTAGTGCCGAGCTTAATTCGCGCACCAGATCCGTGATGCCCTTGCGGGTCGCCCCGGTAGCCTCGCCCCTTGATCCTAAAGACTTTTCGATCGTGGAAACAATGGCCGAGCCAACGACCACGCCGTCCGCACCCTTGGCAATGGCGCGCGCCTGCTCGCCCGTTCGCACGCCAAAGCCCACGACCACCGGAAGGGGGGTTTTGGCTTTTATCCTTTTAACCTGATTATGAACATCGTTCACTATGGGGGCGGCTGCCCCTGTAATACCCGTGATCGAAACATAGTAGACGAAGCCGGACGTGTTCTGCAGGACGGTCGGCAGCCGGGCCTCGTCGGTGGTCGGCGTCGTGAGACGGATGAAGTTCAGCCCCGCCTTGAGGGCCGGTAGACAAAGTTCGTCATCCGCCTCCGGCGGAACGTCGACGACGATCAAACCATCGACACCAGCCGCTTTTGCATCCTGGATGAACCGCTCATTGCCGTAGACATAGATCGGGTTGTAGTAGCCCATGAGAACGATTGGCGTCGCATCGTCTTGCACGCGAAAATCCCGGACGAGTTGCAGCGTTTTGACCATGGTCTGCCCGGCCTTGAGCGCGCGCTGCGAGGCAGCCTGAATAGCCGGGCCGTCGGCCATCGGATCGGAAAACGGCATGCCGAGTTCGATGATGTCCGCGCCGGCACTGACGAGATCTCCCAGGATCGCCCCGCTCGTTTCGGGATCCGGATCACCCGCCGTGACGAACGTGATCAGCGCCGGGCGGTTCTCTTTCTTCAGCGCCGCGAAGCGCGCGTCGATGCGTTTTTTCACTGACATGGATCATCATCTTGTTGCACGGCTGACGTCGAGTTCTTGGTCTTCGGGCCGCCTAACTCGCAGCCTTCGCTGCATTCGAAAGGTACGAAAGATCGGGCAGCACCTGGCTTAGCAAAATTAGTTCGTCACCCTCTCTCAGCTTTCCGGCTTCGCCCGACAAAGGATTGAGCATCATCTTCTCCCCGCGATAGATGCCGATGAGAAGGCACGCCTTCCGTGTTTCGCGATCTTCCAGAAATAGCTGCGCGATCTCCACGAAGTCCTTACCTAACAAGCCTTCGGGAGCCGCGATCATGTACATTTCGTTGGCATCGCGCCCGACCGTCAAGAGTTCCTGGTAAACGCGTGTCATGCCATGATAAAGCGAGGCGCGGGCGAGAAGGCGTAGTCCGAACTCGGCTGCTGACATGACTTCGTCAGCGCCCGCCTTCCTCATGTGATGACGATATTTCGGATCGCGGCACTCGACGACAATGTTCGTCTGGCTGTTGCTCCGCATGACATTCTTGACTGCTATACAGCAGACGATCGTCTTGCCGTCGGCATGCTCTCCCTGACGATCGTCGGATAGGATGACCACCGAATGCGCCTGGTGTGCTTTGGCGCGGCGCAGAATGATCTCGTTGGCCGGATCGCCTTTCACGATGTAGACGTCGTTGAAGGCGGGATCGTCCGATTTCTCCGGAAGTTCTATTTCGTCGGGATTGTCGTGAACGATTACAATCGGGCGTTTCTCGGCCACGATATTGCTATGGACTTCGCGGATCCACTCGAGCCCACGCGGCGCCCAGTGACAGAGCACTAGATGATCCGACATCTCAATATTCGTCACTTGACGTCTCCTTAGTGCTCGGTCGATCAGGATGGATGCTATGCTTGCCGTGAACAGTGCGGCAAGCGCGACGCCAGCAATGATCACGACCCCGACGATGACTCTGCCGGCAATCGTCTCCGGCGTGCCGTTGCCCGCGCCGAAGAGCGATCCCCAGACATTCCAAAGCGACTCACCCCAGGTTGCGAATGCCGAATTTTCGGCCGGCTCAACGAGATGAAGAATTGCGGCTGCGGAAATCCAGAGTAGGAGGATCACGCCGACGATCCGCCAAATCTGATGCCGGCCCCACGCGATGATCAGACCGAGGAACGAACGACGCCAGGCCTGCTTCATCGCCTTATGCCGAAGGCGGGATCGCGGAGGCAATCTCCGGAATGTTCAGCCTCGCTCAGATCTTCATCCCCAAGTGCTTTGCGACCGTGAAAAGATCCTTATCACCTCGGCCGGAAAGATTGACCACCAGCAGATTATCCTTTGGTAGAGTCGGGGCGAGTTTCATCACCTGTGCAAGCGCATGGCTCGGCTCCAACGCCGGAATGATGCCTTCGAGCCGCGTGCAGAACTGCAGGGCTTCCAGCGCCTCCTTGTCGGTCACCGCGATATACGTGACGCGGCCGATATCCTTGAGCCACGAATGTTCCGGCCCGACACCGGGGTAATCGAGACCCGCCGAGATCGAGTGACCTTCGAGAATCTGTCCGTCTCCGTCTTGCAGCAGATAAGTGCGGTTTCCGTGCAGCACGCCGGGCGACCCGCCCGTCATCGACGCTGCGTGACCGTTCTCGACATCGAGCCCGTGGCCTCCGGCTTCGACGCCATAGATCGCAACCTCTTTATCATCGAGGAACGGGTGAAAAATTCCGATGGCATTCGATCCGCCGCCAATGCAGGCAACGAGCGTATCCGGCAGCCTTCCTTCGGCTTCCATCATCTGCTGACGCAGTTCCTTGCCGATGATCGCCTGGAAATCTCGAACCATCGCCGGATAGGGATGCGGACCCGCTGCCGTCCCGATAAGGTAATAGGTGTCGTGAACGTTCGTCACCCAGTCGCGCAATGCTTCGTTCATCGCGTCTTTAAGCGTGCCAGCACCCGACGTAACGGGATTGAGCTTCGCGCCAAGCAGCGTCATGCGCGCAACGTTGGGAGCCTGCCGCTCCACGTCGGTCGCGCCCATATAAATTTCGCACGGCATGCCGTACTTCGCACACACGGTCGCAACCGCGACGCCATGCTGGCCAGCACCCGTCTCGGCGATGATGCGCGTCTTGCCCATGCGCCGCGCCAACAGGATCTGGCCAAGGCAATTGTTGATCTTGTGCGAGCCAGTGTGATTGAGCTCTTCCCGCTTGAAATAGATCTTGGCGCCGCCGAGTTCAGCCGTCATCCGCTCGGCGTGATAAAGCGGGCTCGGACGGCCGGCGTAATGAAGATTGAGAAAATCGATCTCGCGCTGGAATTCCGGATCGGCTTTCGCCGTCTCGTAGGCGCGTTCAAGATCGAGGATCAACGGCATCAGCGTCTCGGCGACGAAGCGGCCGCCGAAGAGGCCAAAAAAACCCTTGTCGTCCGGACCAGTCGCAAAACTGTTGAGCGCGATTTCTGCCGACTTTTTCGATTTGGTTGCCATGAAGGCCTCGTTCTCGCCGCTCGCATCGCGCGCGGCAGGGTGGATTACGATTGAGTAGCGGTCTTTGCTGCTTGAAGAAAGCGAAGGATGCGTTCGGGATCCTTGATGCCCGGCGCCGATTCGACACCCGACGAAACATCCACGGCGACGGGATGGGTTAGCGTGATCGCCTCAACTACGTTCTCGAATTTCAGTCCGCCCGAGAGCATGAACGGCACCGCTTCCGAAACGCCGCTAAGCAAACTCCAGTCAAACGTTCGCCCGTTTCCTCCCGGAAGGACCGCTTCTGCCTGCGGCTTGGCATCGAAAAGGATGAGGTCTGCGACACCAGCGTAATCTCGAGCCGCGTTGACGTCGTCCGCCGTCGCGACCGAAATTGCCTTGATCACGGTACGCCCGAACTTTCGTTTGATCTCGGCCACACGCTCAGGACGCTCGTTGCCGTGGAGCTGCAGGATGTCGGGCCCGATCTCGTCGACGATTTCTTGCAAGGTTGCATCATCAGCATCGACTGTCAGCGCGACGATTTTCGCGCGGCCGCGCGCATGCTCAGCGAGTTCTCTCGCGCGGACGATCTCGAGATGTCGCGGGCTTTTTGCAAAAAACACGAAGCCGACGTAGTCGGCGCCGCCGGCAAGGGCTGCATCCAACGCTTCAAACGTCGTAATTCCGCATATTTTTGCTTCTACGCTCATAGCGCTTCATAGTTCATGCCGTCGGACTACCAGCCAGACGGCGCCTTTGCCACCGTTTCAGTGCAATAAAAGTCCAAACACCCTCGACCAATCCGAAGGGCCATGCCCCCTGAAGAAATCCGTAAACGGAGCCCATCGCGCAGGCGACGGCGAATCCAAGGATGCACCACGAGCTGCTCTCTTCGAACGTGTAGAACAAAAGCATCAGGCTGACGGCGACGAGGCCGAACAGCGTCAAAGCGTCAAAGCTCATTGAAGGTCTCGCGGGATCAACGGCCGGAGATCGCGAGGGTCTGGCCCGAGGGAGAGCTAGTCGCTTCGCGGTCGCGGGATAGGCGGTCGGCTTCGGCTTGCCATCGCGCCGCACGCCGTCCCTGCGAACGTGCCGTCTGCCGCCAACGGCTCTGACCCATCCAGGTGGCAAGGCCGCCCAGAACAACACCGACGACCAGCGCCGCCATCAGGTAGATATAGAACGGCAGCTCGATCGAAAGCGCCGGTGTCTCAGGCCGAAACGGATCGAGGATT
>JBEVLH010000376.1:0-4167 GCA_040509255.1 Hyphomicrobium sp.
GTCGTCGGCGATTGGGCAGCAACCCGTCCCAACATCCGTCCGGGCGGCTGGGCGTTTCAGTACGCCAATCCCCATTATCCCGATACCGACGACACTGCCGTTGTCGTCATGGCGATGGATCGGGCCCTGGGGCGGGCGCAGCAGCACGACAATTCCTATCGCGACGCGATAGCGCGTGCCCGTGAGTGGATCGTCGGAATGCAAAGCAAGAACGGCGGCTGGGGCGCGTTCGACGCCGACAATACCTACGAATATCTCAATCAGATTCCGTTTTCCGATCATGGCGCGCTGCTCGATCCACCGACTGCGGACGTCACGGCGCGTTGCGTGTCCATGCTCGCACAACTCGGAGATCGGCGCGGCCAGAGTTACGAAATCGACAAGGCCGTGGATTATCTCGAGCGCACCCAGGAGAAAGACGGCAGTTGGTATGGCCGCTGGGGAATGAATTACATTTACGGCACATGGTCGGTGTTGTGTGCGCTCAACGCCGCCGGCGCCGATCCGTCGTCGAGTGTAGTTCGAAAATCGGTGAACTGGCTGCTGTCGATCCAAAACATCGACGGCGGATGGGGCGAAGACGGCGAAAGCTACAGTCTCGACTATAAAGGTTATGATCCTGCGCCGAGCACGGCTTCTCAGACAGCTTGGGCCCTGATGGGCCTGATGGCTGCCGGCGAAGTCGACAATCCCGCGGTGAAAAAGGGCATCGCTTATCTCTCGACCACCCAAGGCTCCGACGGCTTCTGGGGCGAACAGCGGTTCACGGCGACCGGCTTTCCGCGCGTCTTTTATCTGCGCTATCACGGGTATTCGAAGTTCTTCCCGATGTGGGCTTTGGCACGCTATCGCAACCTGAAGACGTCGAACACCAAAGCCGTGCTTGTCGGAATGTAAGGTGGCACCAGGCTTCGTCATCGCTGCAACCGGTCTCAAGGCTGAGGCGCGCATCGCTGAGCGTTCTGCGCGCGTGAACGCAGTTGTCGGCGGCGGTCGCGAAGATCAGCTCGTCAGGCTTATCCAGCAAGCATTGGCGGACGGCGTGCGCGGCCTAATCAGTTTCGGAATTGCAGGCGGCCTGAGGCCCGGACTGAAACCCGGCGCTATCATCATCGGCACCTCCGTGATCCACAGCAGCGGACGCACGTATCAGCCCGACAAACGCTGGAGCGACCGAATGTTCGAGTTCTTACCGAATGCCGAGAGCGGACCGGTGGCAGGCTCGGGCACGATTATCGCCGATCGCGACGAGAAACACGCGATCTACCTGACCTCAGGCGCGTTTTCCGCGGATATGGAAAGCCACATCGTCGCGCAGGTCGCGAGCGAGTACGGCCTTCCATTTGCTGTTTTGCGCGTGGTTGCGGACCCGGCAACGCTGAGCTTGCCGGCTGCGGCTGTGAACGGTCTCAACCCGGACGGCTCACCCAACATCCCGGCTGTCTTGAAATCATTGGCGACGCAACCGGGCCAGCTATGGGACATCCTCCGCATAGCAGGCGCGACGCGTAGCGCAATGAAGAGCCTATTCCGCTGCCACCGGCTTCTGGGCCCGGGCCTCGGCTGCGCTGATCTCGGCTAGCTTGTTCTCGACATGTCGTGAGAATACGAATTCGGCCGGACGCTGTTTGTCGAGCGTGATTTCGGGCGCCATCGGACCGTCTGTCTTGACTCCGCGGAGAGCAACAGCAGCGATCTTCCATGGCTTCTTTACGGCATCCATTACGGCCGTCGCCTCGAAGCCCGAGTGCACCATGCAGTCGGCGCACTTTTCGTAATTGCCGGTGCCGTACTTATCCCAGTCGGTGCCTTCCATTAGCTCCTTGAAGGTCTTCGCGTAGCCTTCGCCGAGCAGATAGCAGGGGCGCTGCCAACCGAACACCGTGCGCGTTGGGTTGCCCCACGGCGTGCACTGATAAGTCTGGTTGCCGGCCAGGAAGTCGAGAAACAGTGCCGACTGGAAGAACGGCCAGGCCCGGCCGCCGCGGCCAAGCTTGAAGATGTCGCGAAAGAGCTGCTTCGTTCGCGTCCGGTTGAGAAAGTGCTGCTGGTCCGGCGCGCGCTCGTAGGCATAGCCGGGCGAGATCGTCACGCCGCCGATACCGAGCGCCTTCATCTCGTCAAGGAACTTCGCGACCTGCTCCGCCTTGGCGTCGCTGAAGAGCGTCGTGTTGATGTTGACACGGAAGCCTTTTGCCTTGGCGGCCTTGATGGCATCGATCGCCCGATCGTACACGCCCTTCTGGCAGACCGACTTGTCGTGCATCTCCTTGTCGCCATCGAGATGGATCGACCAGTTGAATCGGCTATGCGGCTTATAGAGATGGATCTTTTTTTCCAGCAGCAGCGCATTCGTGCACACCGTCACGAACTTGCCTTTGGCGAGCGCGCCGTTGACAATCTCGGGCAGCTCCTTGTGAAGCAGCGGCTCGCCGCCCGCCAGCACGACCACGGGCGCACCGCATTCGTCCATCGAATGCAGGGCGTCTGCAACCGAGATGCGCTGGTTTAGGATCTTATCTGGATAGTCGATCTTCCCGCAGCCGGCGCAAGCGAGATTGCATCGAAAGAGCGGCTCGAGCATCAGGACGAGCGGATAGCGCTTGTTCCCCCGCAGGTGCTGTCCGATGACGTAGGCACCTACCGACAACGCTTGATTTAATGGAATTCCCACCCGAGAGGGCTCCTTTTTGCGGCGCTCGAGC
Organism: Hyphomicrobium sp.; assembly: GCA_040509255.1. Lineage (GTDB taxonomy): Bacteria > Pseudomonadota > Alphaproteobacteria > Rhizobiales > Hyphomicrobiaceae > Hyphomicrobium_B. Next base: position 2,706 of record JBEVLH010000376.1, read on the forward strand.
CAGCACTATTCCCCATCATGATGCCTCGAGCAATTCAGGCGGCAAGCGGAAGGTTATTTTTTCTTCGACGCCATCGAGAATTTCAACCTCGATCGGCGCGTGCCTTCCTATCGCAGCAATGACGTCTTCGACAAGGACATCGGGCGCCGAGGCACCCGCTGTTACTCCAACGGAATTCTTTCCGGCAAGCCATCCCGGATCGAGCGCGCCGCCCTCGGCTATGAGATAGCTCGGCACGCCACATTCGGCGCCGATCTCCCGCAGCCTGTTTGAATTGGAGCTGTTACTTGCTCCGACGACGATAAGCACGTCGACATGCCGGCAAAGATCCCGGACAGCCGTTTGACGGTTTTGGGTGGCATAACAGATGTCACGAGTTTCAGGCCCAATCACGTCGCTGAAACGTTTTTTTATGGCTTCGATGGTCGCGCGGGTATCATCGACGCTGAGGGTCGTCTGCGTGATGTAGGCGACCGGCGTTTCGTCCGGGATGTCCAGTTTGTCGACGTCGCCGCTATCTTCGACAAGGTATACAGGCCCTGCGATGCGCCCCAACGTTCCCTCGATCTCTACGTGTCCGGCGTGCCCGATCAGGATGATCGTTCTGCCGAGGGACGAATAGCGCTGGCCCTGCTTATGGACTTTGGAAACGAGAGGGCAGGTCGCGTCCACGACGCTGAGTCGCCGCCGGCGTGCGTCGTCCTCAACGGCATGGGAAACGCCATGCGCGCTGAAAATGGTCACGGCGCCGCGCGGAACATCCGTGAGGTCTTCGACAAAGCGGGCACCCTTGGCCCTCAGACCGTCGACCACGTGCCGATTGTGAACGATTTCATGGCGCACATAGACCGGCCCATTGCCGTGCGCGAGCGCACGCTCGACGACGTCGATTGCGCGAACGACGCCTGCGCAAAAACCTCGGGGCTGCGCCAAGATAACCTTCATGCAGAAACCCCCGTTTTCTGCTAACGCGCGTTCACTATCGTTTTTGAGGCCTTAAACGATACGCCGGGCATACAGCAAAATCCGACGGATAGGCCCCCGAAAATCCGACATTACGCGTGATCTTGCGGCCCGACAGCAGAGCCGTCGTCGCGCTGTCGATCCTGCCGGTATGACGTGTCTCAAAAGCAACAACAACGGCAGGCTCGTCCGTTCAGCGGCTCGACATGTTCGCCGTCGTAAGTGCACTGGTTGGAAAAATGGACCCCTGTTCGCGGATTACGAGCCCGGCCCAGATGCGCAGTCATGACCAGACCAATCGCTGCCTCGCCGGAGGCATGGCCCAAGCATGATTGAGCGCATCGTCGCCCGAATTGTCGCCGCCGCCGTGTGGCTCCCGTGGCTTACGATTCTGCTCGGATGCGGGATCACGGGCGGCGCTGTCCATTACGCTGCCAATCATTTCGCGATGACAACCGACACCAGTCAGCTCATTTCGCCGGAACTCAATTGGCGCAAG
>JBEVLH010000377.1:0-17803 GCA_040509255.1 Hyphomicrobium sp.
CGCGATTCCGAGGCTCCCCGAATTCAACCGCCTGTTTGGCCGCGATGTCGCAGGAAGTGATCGGCGAGCACGATGGCCATCATCGCTTCGCCCACCGGCACGGCGCGGATGCCGACGCAGGGATCGTGGCGCCCCTTCGTAGCGATCTCGCTTTCATGGCCCTGCCGGTCGATCGTTCGGCGCGGCAACAGGATTGAAGACGTCGGCTTCACCGCAAAACGGCAGACGATGGGCTGGCCGGTCGAAATGCCGCCGAGAATGCCGCCCGCGTGGTTCGACAGAAAATTTGGGGAGCCGTCGTTTCCGATCCGGATCTCATCGGCGTTCTGCTCGCCGCTCAGCTCAGCGACCGCCATGCCGTCACCGATCTCGATGCCCTTCACGGCATTGATGGACATCATGGCGCTGGCGAGGTCCTGATCCAGTTTGCCGTACAGCGGCGCGCCCCACCCGGCCGGCACGCTCTCGGCCACGACCTCGATGATGGCGCCGACCGAAGAACCCGCCTTGCGAATTTTATCGAGGTAATCGGCCCAATGCGCCGCAGCCTCTTTGTCTGGCGAAAAGAACGGGTTGTTGCCGATCTCGTCCCAGTCCCAGTTGGCGCGATCGATTTTCAAATGCCCGATCTGGACAAGCGCGCCGCGAATCTTCACTTGCGGGATTACTTTTCGCGCCACCGCTCCGGCCGCCACGCGCGACGCGGTCTCGCGAGCCGACGACCGTCCGCCGCCGCGATAGTCGCGGAGGCCGTATTTCGCATCGTATGTGAAATCGGCATGCCCCGGACGGTACTTGTCCTTGATCTCGCTGTAGTCCTTAGAGCGCTGATCGGTATTTTCGATCTCAAGTGCGATCGGCGTTCCAGTCGTCACCTGCTGGCCCGCGCCGTCGGCAAATACCCCCGACAGGATTTTGACCGCGTCCGCTTCCTGGCGCTGGGTCGTAAACCGCGACTGGCCCGGCTTCCTTTTGTCGAGGTAGGCCTGAATCTCTGCGGCCTCGAGCGGGATCCCCGGCGGGCACCCGTCGACGATAGCGCCGATGGCGGGGCCATGGCTCTCGCCCCAGGTCGTTACGCGGAAAAGGTGGCCGAAGCTGTTGTGGGACATGCCTGAGAAATTGCGAAAGGCCCGATGAGCAAACCTGGTGGCTCTGCAACGATTGTTGCCGGGCTGCGTCACCGCTCTTCTTAGGTGCCTCGCCCGAAGGCGGCAAGAGCGCATCGGAGCCAAAGCCGCGTGACAAGCTCGGGCGACGCAGATTAACTCGCCCTTAGTACCGCGTTCGTCGGCAGTTCCGTCGCCCAAACGATGGGACAAGGCAGGCACATGTTCGTATTCGACCGGCAACTCGGCCGAGCCCGCTATCGCTGCCTGAACGCAGCTCGCGGCGCATCGAAGGATCGCATGTTGCGAAAGGCGGTACGGAAAGCTGCTCCTCGGAGCGGTCGTGCCATCAGCCAAGTCTCTTCTGACCCGGGCGACGCTATGTGTCGGCCCATAAAAAGACCGTTCTTCCCGGATTGAGCCCCGGGTCGAAGGGTCTTTCAGCATGCACTCCTTATCGAGTGCCGAAGAGCCGGGGAGCCGCATCTCCGGCTCTTTTGATTCTCACCCCCTGATGCAAAGCTCAGAGCCACTGCATCTTTCGGTCGCCGAGCTTCAGGATCTTGTCCTGCGGCACCTCGAGGAACGGCACGATGCTTCGGTCCACTCCGAGCAGCGCACCGCGCGCGACCCGGCTGACCCCGCCGTGGCTCACTGCAACAGTGTTAACGGCAATGCCTCCGAGCCAGTCCGAGATCCGGACTTCGAGATCGCGATAGCTCTCGCCCCCGCGCGGACACCAGCCGAATGGGTCCGACGCTTTGCCCGCCACGCCGTCCGGGTCTCTGGCCGGCAGCTCCGCCGCGAGTTCGCCTTCCCAATGACCGTAGCTGAGTTCCGCGATTTCTGGGGTGACGCGAAAAGCGTCCACATCGAGGCCAAGCGTTTCGCGGATGATCCGCATAGTATCGAGCGCGCGCTGCAATGGGCTGGATACGAATTCGAAATCCGCAATCGAAGGCATCAGCGCTTTCAGAACCTCGCCGTGGCGGCGGGCTTGGGCGCGGCCGGTCTCGTTGAGCGGGATGTCGCGCTGGCCCTGGTAGCGGGCTTCGCGGTTCCAGTCGGTTTCGCCGTGGCGAATGAGATAGAGCGTGAGCCCGGGCTTCAGCGAGACAGTCGCTGCCGCCCCGCTGCTCAAGCGTCGTCGCTCTTGACGACGGCAATATCCGGCGCGTCTTCGTTCTTCATGCCCTGGATATGATAGCCGCTGTCGACGTGATGAATTTCGCCGGTGACGCCGCGCGAAAGGTCAGACAACAGATACAGTCCGGCATTGCCGACGTCGTCGATCGTGACGTTCCGCCGAAGCGCCGAATTGTACTCGTTCCACTTCAGAATATAGCGAAAGTCGGCGATGCCGGACGCCGCCAGCGTCTTGATCGGACCGGCCGAGATGGCGTTGACGCGAATGCCCGTGCGGCCAAGATCTGCCGCCAGATAGCGCACGCTGGCTTCGAGCGCCGCCTTCGCCACACCCATTACGTTATAGTGCGGCATAACCTTCTCGGCGCCGTAATAACTGAGCGTAATCAGCGATCCGCCGTTGGGCATCAGCTTCTCGGCGCGCTGGGCCAGCGCCGTGAACGAGAAGCACGAGATCAACAGGCTCTGCGTAAAGTTCTTTTCGGTCGTATCGACGTACCGGCCATCAAGCTCGTTTTTGTCGGAAAATGCGATGGCGTGAACCAGGAAGTCGAGGCTACCCCATGTCTCGGCGAGCGATTGAAAAACCCCATCCATCGATGCGGCATCCGTCACATCGCAATGAAGCACCGATTTCGTGCCAAGCTCCGCGGCTAACGGTTCGACCCGCTTCTTGAGGGCATCACCCTGATAGGTAAGGGCGATTTCGGCGCCTTGGGCCGCGCACGCCTTCGCGATTCCCCACGCGATCGATCGATTGTTCGCGACACCCATGATCAGGCCGCGCTTGCCGGCCATCAACGACCCCGGGGCAACGGACGTGTTCACTTGAGGCCCCGTCATGGCCACCATTTCCTTAATTATTCCAATTTGGGATTGGGCTGAGTTGGGCGCATCCTACACAAATGCCCCTCCCGGTCCAGATGCCCGGTGGGCGGGGGGTGCGCGGCCATTGGCCCGGAACAGCCGCGAGACGGCCGTCCCCATCCAAAAGATGCCCTCCGGCCCCTAATGGGCGGCCATTTCGACGGACTTGCCGGTAAGCTTGGGGCGTTCGGAACCCGCGATCCGACCGTCGTCGATCGTGACGATGCGATCCGCGTACTGGAGCGTCCTGTGATCGTGGGTAACGGCCAGAACGGCGCGGCGGCTGTCCTGCCCCACCTTCGCGAGCAGTTCCATGACGGCCATGCCGTTCTTGGCGTCGAGCGCCGCCGTCGGCTCGTCCGCGAGGATGACCGAAGGCGATCCGGCCAAAGCCCGCGCGATGGAAACGCGCTGCTTCTCGCCGCCCGACATTTTCGACGGCATTGCCTTGATGCGATGCCCGAGCCCGACGGCTTCGAGAGCGTCGGCAGCCTGATCGTAGGCGTCGGGACCGTTGAGGTCGCGAAGGTCGAGTGCCAGCATGACGTTCTCGACCGCCGAAAGGGTTGGGACGAGGTTGTAGGACTGAAACACGAAGCCGACGTGCTTGCGCCGAAGATTGGCAAGCTGCTCCTTGTTCATGTTGTGGGTCTTCATGCCTGAGATCGTCAGCTTGCCTTGCGTCGGCGACAGGATGCAGCCGAGAACGGAAAGCAGCGTCGTCTTGCCGGAGCCCGAAGGCCCCATCATCAGCGTCAGTTCGCCGGTCTGAAGTTGAAGATCGATGCCCTTCAGAACTTTGATCTCGTTCGGAGCCGAGCCAAGCACCTTCACGATGCCCTCGGCCTCCACGATCACTTTGCTTTTGCTCGGCTCGGTCATGGTACGTCTCCCTGGAGTTCGGTTAGCGGCTGAACACGACGGCCGGGTCGATGCGAACGACTTTGATGATGGCGCTTATGGCGGCGAACATGCACATACCGATCGTTATTGCGAAAAGTTGTGCGGCAAGCGGCGCCGTCATGATGATTGTGAGCTTGGTATCCTGGGCGAAGTGAATTGCGACCAGTGCCAGGGCCATGCCGAGGACGTAGCCGATCAGCCCTGACAGCACGGCCTGGATGAGGATCACCTTGACGATATAGCCTGCACCCGCGCCGAGGGCGCGCAGCGTCGCGAATTCGTTGATGTGATCTTTCGTGCTCGAATAGAGAGTCTGCGCCACGATCACGATACCGACGATCAGGCCGAGCAGCTTGCCGGCATCCAGTGCTGCACCGGCGCCGGTCTGCTTCAGCCAGTAGTCTTGGCTGCGCGTACGGAATTCATCCTGTGTCAGCACCTCTGTATCAGGCAGGCGCGCTTCGATTTCCTTGCGTACATCTTCGATATTCGCGCCGGGCAGCAATTGCACGCGCTGATAGCTCGCTTGATCCTGATTGGCACCCGACAGCCGCCGGGATTCATCAAGCGAAGTGAAAATGAAGGGCAACGTCGTGAAGGAACGAACTCGCTTCGTGATCGCAACGAGCTCGACATTCGTGCCGTTGATTTCGGCATGATCATTCAACTTATCGACGCCGAGATCCTTGAAATAGCTTCGGTCGATCGCAACGGTGTGCGGCGCTTCGAGCGCCTGCCGGCTGCCTTCGACGATGTTCGAAGGCAGTGCCTTCGGGCTGTCGCCCGAGGTTCCGATGAGCAGAACCGTCGTCTCGCCACCGAGCGGCTTACGCCAGCGGGCAAACGAAACCAGCATGTCTTCCGAATCCGCAACGCCCGGCGCCGACAGCGCCATGTAGCGCTCGCGGCCGGACAGGAACGACGGGTCGTCGTAGCTCTTGGTCCCGAGCGGGACGACCCAAAGATCGGCCGGGGCCGCGTCGATGATGGTCGCGATTTTCTTCGCCGAGCCGAGGTAGATGCCGGACTGAATGGCAACCAGGACAACCGAAAACAGGATCCCAACCACCGTCACGACGAAGCTCAGGCGGTCATGGAACAGATTGCGGTACGCCAGCTTGACCACCATCGGCAGGCGATATCCGCTTGAGCGGGGCCGCGGAGAACGGGCGGTGCGCTGTCCGACCCCGGTCGGTGCTGTTGCTGCAAGTTCCATGACCCGTTCCCCTCCTTGAGGCATTGGTCGAAAGTTGGACGATAGCGTCCGGATTGAAAGTTTCACAGGGCGCAGATCATCTGCGCCCTGCGGTATTGGGGTTAGGCTTTATTCGCAAGGGACATCGACGAGGGCCGCGATGGCCGGCACGTAGCGGCGGCAAACCCGCTTCGTCTCAGCCGCTGCCGTCTTCGTGTCATCCGGCGTAACGGAGGCGGTCGTAACCGTGCTGGCCTGGTCGGACGTGCTCTTCGAGGCCGGCGTCTTTTCGATCACCGTCGTCGTCGAGGCATCGGAAGGGAGCTTGCTTTCGAGCTTCGCCGTCGGGGCCGCCGGCACGATTGCTGCGGTCGGAGCGGCCTCAGCAACCTGGGTCGTCTGCGGACGCTTGATCTTGGCAATTTTGCGAACCGGGGCATCGTCCTGATAATCGCGGCGAACATAGCGCGGGCGCTCCGAACGGCGATAGCCGCCGTCGAAAGCCTCATTCGAATGGGCGACGAACGATCCGAGGGGGAAGCCGAAGCCCAGCCGAACCCCGCCCGCGTTCGCAGCGCTTGTCATCGTGGTGCCGGCGATCAAAGCAGCGGCGAGTGCGAGGGTCATCTTGGTCATTGTAGCCTCCAACGGGAGCGTTTGATTTCTATCTCGGCGCCGATCCTCACCGGCTATGACCACAGAATGCCTCGCCCCGGCTTTTCCCGCTGTTCCGGTCGGAACACAGCTGTTCGCGTTGAGTAAATTCGTGATTAAGTATTTTATTCAAAGGTTTAAGCCGCCAGCGGGAGGCTGAGATCTTCTCTTCTTTCGGCCGCGCAAACCGCGGTCGCCGTATCGAGCGTGAGCAGCATCCGCTGGGAGTTGAAGCCGAACCGGACATTCAGCGGGCGCGCGGCAGCTTGCTGTGCGATCGCCGCCAGCAACCGGAAGCCCCGCTCGAGGAAGAGCGCCTTGAGGCGCCGGCTTTCGAAGACGTTGAGCAGCGCCCGGAACCGCAGAGCCAGTGCTAATCGGCTCTGTGAGGGGCCTTCGAACTCGCCCCAAATGCGGCCCTCGATCTCCCGGATCTCGTGCTCCGTCAAACCCCGGAGCAGCGCCAGTCCCTGGCCGCTCTCGACCAGCATTTGAATGACGAAGTCGAGGTCGGACGCTTCGACGGTCGGTACATCGGCCAAGTTGAGGGTGCTGGTCATTGCGAAGTCTCCTGAACGCTGATCAGATGCCGATGCCGCCGAAGGCCGCCCACGGCGAGCCCGCAAGCACGATGATGTCCCTGGCCCGGAGTTCGCCGAGCTCGAAATGCACTTCGTGGCCTTCGAGGTCGTCGAGGCGATTGCGGATTTCCCCGCCGGCGAAACGATAGCTCCGGCCGTCCTCGGCGCGAATGATGCCGACGCCGAGATCGGGTCGGAATTTCTTGATCTCTCCGTACATCTGTCTCTCCTCGGATCGTCGGTGTGTTCGATGGAGACAGGATGCAAAAACGTCGGGTTTTTCGCTGTTCCTGACGAGACAGGACGTGAGCGGATCGCTTTTTTCTTCTGGGCGGTGGACGTCGGGCAGCCGGAACCGCCCAAACAAAAAAGGCGGGGAGGGGCACCTACGGGATCGCAGTTCCCGTCTGGCACGACCTCCCCGCCTCGGGGCCCGGCAGCGGCTTCGCTAAGGAGGAAGCTGGCCGCCACGGGTCTTTCGAATGACTTAGAAATTGCGCGCCAGCATCACGCGTCGTTTGCCTGGGGCAGGGGGGAGCGAACTTCCCCCTACTTGAAAAAAGCGTCAGCTCTCATGCCGGGAAGCAGCGGCGGATTGCCTTCGAGATTGACGGTGACTTCCAGCACTTCGACATCCGTCGGCCGACGCGCCCCGCGCAGCGAGAATTGCGGCGACGTCAGCGATGGCGCAAGCTCCGCAATCGTCCCGTCGAATTCCTTGCCCGGATAGGCGTTGCTCTTCACAGTGACCTTGCCGCCGACCTTGATCTTCGAGACGTCAATCTCATCCACCTCGGCCTTGAGGCGCATCACCGACATATCTCCGAGCACGACGAGCGATTGGTCAGGCGATGGCGAAACCATCTCGCCGGCCTTCGCAGGAAGCTGAAGAATGGTCCCGGCAACGGGGGCACGAATGCGCGTTTTCTCCAATAAAGCCTCAGCAACTGCGACATCCGAACGTGCAGCCTGGAGCGCGGATTCCAGCCGGCTTGGGGCGGGAACGTCGGGCTTCGACTGCGCCGTCGCATAAGCCGAGCGCTCCTTCTGAAGCTTCGACTTGGCTTTCGCCAATTCGTCACGCGCATCGGTGACACGAGCTGCAGTGCCGTTGCCCTGCCGCTCGGCCTGCAATTCGTATTCCAGCCCGAAACGGGCATTTGTCAGCGCACGCTCAGCGAAAAAGACGTTGTCTTCCGCATTGCGCAGGTCGTCGCGTGCCTTGTCGAGCGGCTGTGCATCGCGTTCGCGCTTCCGCGAAGCGGCTTCGGTTTCGGCAGCCTGCAGACGCGCGCGCGCTTCGTCGTCATCCAGGCGAATCAGAAGCTCGCCTTCTTCAACTTTGTCGTTGAGCTTGACGTTGACGTCCGCGATCCGGCCAAGAAGCTGCGCGCCGACCCGGACCAGGCCGGTCTTGGGCTCGATACGCCCGGGCGCTGCGGCCACCCAGTCGATCTTCGGCGCGGTGTCTTCAGCCTTGACGACGTCGTCGTTGTTTTTGGAGTCGAGCAGATGGCTGCGCGAGATCGCAATGGCGCCGAAGGCGCCGCCGCCCCCGACGCCCACTGCAAGAAGCAGGAGCAAGGTTTTAATTAGAAATCCGCCGCGTCGCGGCCGGTAATCGTCATCGGTGCTCATGTCGCTATCCTCCTTAAAGATGCAGTCGTCGGCCCAGGCAGACGCCCGCACCAACATCACCAGCACCGTATTGATCTTAGGCTGTCTTCGCTGTTTCGATCGGAACACGTTCGAATAAAATGAATGAGACGATCTCAACACTGACAGCGACACGGGGGCAACAGGAACCTACACGGCGCCAATATGAAAAAGCTCCGGAGGGGTATCCGGAGCTTCCAGTTGAGGGCGGGGAAAGTTCTACGTGAACGGCGTCAGCTAGCATCCTACTGGCACATTTCCCGCAGCGTCCAGCCGACGATGCGGCACGATTCCGTGCCATTGGCCGTGATCACGCACTTGCGGTTCGGCAGGCGCTGATAATCGCAAAAGTAGTTGCCGGAGTGACCCGAGTAGCCATGCATCGGCTTCGCGAACTGATAGTCCTGAACAAAAAATTCTTTGGCGCCGCTGCCGGCGTTAGCGGCTGAGCCGCCAATGAGCGTCGCGCTCGTCAGGGCGGCGAGTGCCGCTGCAACCGAAAACTTGCTGCTGAATTTCGTCATGTCGAAGTCCTCCTTGATCGAGCCTTTGTGCTCGTGCATCCGATGGAGGCAAATTAGGCGCAGGCGGAAGGTTGCGCTGTTCCAGCCGGAACAAGCTTGTCGAGGTGGTCGGTCTTGATGCCGCCGCGCCCCGCGCTACTATAGTGCGTCCCACACAAACCCCGTGACTTCGCCGAGGTGCATGTTTGCTAAAGCTTTGGAATATCTTCTCGATGCTGACCGCGACTTCGAGCACGCCCCCGGTCAATACCGTAGGCGGTTCGGCCTACGATTTCGAATTCATGGGCATCGACGGCGAGCCCATAAAACTCGCGGACTGGCGCGGACGTCCGCTTCTGATCGTGAATTCCGCCTCGCTATGCGGCTTCACCAAGCAGTACGCCGGACTGCAGGAGCTGTGGCGGCGATATGAAAAGGACGGCCTCGTTGTCGTTGCGGTGCCCTCGAACGACTTCGGCGAGCAGGAACCCGATGCCGACGGCGAGATCCGGACGTTCTGCCAGGGCGTCTTTGGCGTGACGTTCCCGATTGCCTCCAAGCACCCGATCGTCGGCGCCGAAGCGCACCCGTTCTACAAATGGGCAGCCGCCGTCATGGGCCCGAGCGGCACCCCGTCGTGGAATTTTCATAAATACCTGGTCGGGCGCGACGGCATGCTGCTGCGATCGTTTTCGACCAAGCTGTCGCCGACCTCGTCCGAGATGGTGTCCTGGATCGAAAAGGCGCTGGCCGAGCCCGTGCCCGTCGCCGCCTAGGCGGCCAATACGATAAACGAGGCGCGCGCTGGGACGCGCCTCTTCGGTATCAACGTGCCGGCCCGGTCTCGACCGGAAGCCCGTTGTCCTGGCCCCATTCGGCCCAGCTGCCATCGTAGACGGCCGCATTGGTCTGGCCGACGACGGCCAGCGCCAGCGCCAGCATGGAAGCCGTAACGCCCGATCCGCACGTCGTGATGACCGGCTTCGTCACGTCGATTCCGACGGCCTTGAAAAGTTTTTCGATTTCCGCCGGTGACTTATAGGTCCCGTCCGAATTCAACAGTTCCTGCGAGGGAATGTTCTTCGAGCCCGGGATATGGCCCGTTCTGAGGCCGGGGCGAGGCTCGGCATCCTTGCCTTCGAAGCGTCCGGCCGGCCGCGCGTCGACGATCTGGACGCCGTTCTTCACCAAGAGCGCCTTCATGTCCTCAAGATCGCGGATGATTTCGGTGTTCTGTAACGGCGAATAATGCCGTTCCGAGCGCTTGACTGCCGGACCGTCTTCGAGCGGCCGTCCTTCGGACTTCCATTTACGCAGGCCGCCGTTGAGAACCGCCACGTCGCGATGCCCCATGGCGCGGAATGTCCACCACACGCGCGCCGCCGAGAAAATCCCGGTCGTGTCGTAGACGACGATGCGGGAGCCGTCGCCGATGCCCATTTTCTTCATCCGCGACGCGAATTTCACCGTCGACGGCAGCATGTGCGGAAGCGAGGATTTTTCGTCCGACAGATCGTCGATGTCGAAGAACAGCGCGCCGGGAATATGCTCGGCGAGATATTCCTTTTTCGCATCTCGGTTGGCCGTCGGAAGGTGCCAACTGCCGTCAAGAATGATCAGATCGGGGGAGGAGAGGTGATCGGCGAGCCAATCCGTCTCGACAATCCAGTTTTTGGCGGTATCGGGCAAGGAAAGTTCCTAGGGGTTTGCGGACATAGCCTTGATTTGAGGTTGACTGCACATAGGCAAAAGTTGCCGGCATCGCAAGTTGAAGTGGCGGGTCTCGACCGTCTGAAAATTGTCACGACCGCCGGAAAGTCGCCGCCGTGCGCTGCGGTTTACGCGTTGTTTTCCGCGAAGCTTTTCAGTATGACACGCGCTTCTTGGTCGGCCTCCACCGGCCGACTGACCAAATGCGGGCGTGGCGGAATTGGTAGACGCACTGGATTTAGGTTCCAGCGACGCAAGTCGTGGGGGTTCAAATCCCTCCGCCCGCACCAGCTTACACGCTGCTAATTCGTTGAGGCAACTCGTGTAACTCCGTTAGCTCGGGGCCCGTGGCGTGCTGCGATGCTTGCCGAACCGGTGCGCCGCATCTAAAGGAAGCCGGCTGGCGGATCGCCGCGGCGCAAACTCCGCGCAAGCAGCTTGAAAGTGGACGGGGATGTCTCGGAAATGGCTCGTCGCCGGGGGCGGCATATCGGGACTGTCGGCCGCTCAGTGTCTGCAGGCGAACGACCGCGATTACCTCTTGATTGAGCGCTGCCCGGCCGTCGGCGGCCTGACGCGCACCACCCAGGTCGAGGATTTCTGCTTCGATTATACCGGCCACTTTCTGCATCTGCGACGCTATCCGTCGCCCGCTCAGATCCCCTACGCACATTTGAGCGATGACGACTGGAAAACGGTCGAGCGAAAATCCTATTTCTTCGCCGGCGGTCGCCTGATTACCGCGCCGATTCAGTACCATCTGGGCGAGTTGCCCGACGGCCTGCGCGACGAATGCGAAAAGTCCTACGATGAGCGGCCCAAGCCGCCGGCCGATGCCACCGGATTTCGCGACTTCATCATCTCAGGCTTCGGGCAAACGGTCGCCGACCACTTCCTCATCCCGCAGAACGAAAAAACCATGGCGACGCCGCTCGATCGGCTTTCGATCGGAGCCGTGAAGCGCTTTTTTCCGCCGCCCGACGAACAGCGAATCCGCGCCGGCTTCGCCAACTCGGGCGAGCGCTTCGCCGAATACAACACCACGTTCTGGTATCCCAAGCGCGGTGGCATCGACGTTCTGACGCGCGGCCTCGCACACGGGCTGAAAAACGTCGCCACGACCGAGGAAATCGCGAGCATCGACCTCGGCCAGCGCGCCGTCACGACGAGCGCCGGGCGCCGCGTCGAATGGGAGCACATGTTTCCGAGCATCCCGCTCAAGACGCTCTGCTACCTGACCGGCGACGAGCAACTGACCAGGGCCGCCGCTAAACTCTCCCACAGCTCCACCATCAGCTTCAATTTCGGCGTACGCGGAAAACTGCCGGCGGAATTGAAAGACGCCCACTGGGTATACGTGCCGGACCGCGACATTCCATTCTATCGCTTCGGCTGCTATTCGAACATTTCGCCCGTCATGTCGTCGAACGGGCTGAGCGCCGTCTATGTCGAGGTCGGCGTGCCGGGCGACGAGATCGATCACATCGATATCGTCGGCAGGACGCAGTCAGAGGTCATCGCCGCATTAGAATCGCTCGGCTGGGTCGATAGCGAAGACATCATTTGCGCCGTCACCCACGTCATTCGGTGCGCCTACGTCCATCACACCCCCGAGCGCGACCAGCTTGTCGGAGAGATTCTGTCGCGGCTCAAGACGTTCGGTATCCACCCCATCGGCCGCTATGGCCTCTGGGATTATGTTGGTATGGAAGATTCGATCAGCTCGGCATTGACGACGGTCGAAGCATTGCTCTGACGGAGACCCGCGCGTGAAATGCCTGATCGTGACCGCGGACGACTTCGGCATGTCTCTGCCCGTTAACGAGGGCATCGAGGCCTCACACACCAACGGCATTCTCTCCGCGACGAGCCTGATGACGGGCGGCGCAGCCTTCGAAGACGCCGTGGCACGCGCGCGGCGATTGCCAGCTCTGGGCGTAGGCCTTCACATCCATCTGGTGGACAGCAGGCCGGTGCTGCCACCCGGACAGATCCCGGATCTCGTCGGGCCCAACGGCAGCTTTTCGAACAACCCGGAGCGGTTCGGTTTCAACCTCTTTTTTTCGAGCGAAATGCGCCGCCAGGCCGAAGCGGAAATCACGGCTCAGTTCGAACGCTTCGCAAAGACCGGTCTGGTGATGGACCACATCAACGGCCACCATCATTTCCACATGCATCCGGTCGTGACTGACGCCATCGCCAAGCTTGCCCCGAAATTCGGCTCGCCTCCGGTTCGTTTTCCGGTCGAGCCGTTCGGGCCGTCGTTGCGGGCTGGTGCGGACAAGCCCGTGCGCAGGTTTTTCAACTGGGCGTTTTATGCCGGTTTGACTTACCGCATGCGTCGCAAGCTCAAATCGGCTGGACTGGCGCTTAACGATCACGTCTTCGGCGTCACCGATACCGGCGGCATGACCGAGAAGCGCATTCTCGATTACCTCGACAACCTCCCCGACGGCGTGACCGAGCTTTACGCTCATCCGGCGATAGCCGGCGACGGGCCGCAAACTTATCCTTCGGTTGAGGAATATCGCGGCCTGATCAGTCCGGTTGTCCGCGCCAAAGTTGCGGCACTTGGGCTGCACCCGCTCACCTTCCGCGCGGCTTTCCCGACCTGAAATGTTGACGCTGCCGCAATTGTGCTACGTCGGTCGGGCCTGATTGCGGCTTGCGTTGAGCCGCCTCGACCTCTGCCTTGGAGACGCCTGCCGAATGCCTTTGCCGTTGCTGCTGCTCAATCCCTTCGTGATCGCGGGCGTTCTCTTAGGTCTCGCGGCGCTGGCCTACCTCGTGCTGGCGCTTTACTTCACGTGGCGGTTCCGCGAAGGCCCGGTGTCGGCGCCCGACGGTTATCGGCCCCCGGTCTCGGTTCTGAAGCCAGTGCACGGCGCTCAGCCGTTCCTATACGAATGCCTTCGCACGTTTTGCGATCAGGATTGGCCTCAGTACGAAGTCATCTTTGGTGCGCACTCGGACAATGATCCCGCCGTCGCGGTCGTGAAGCGGTTGATCGCGGAATTCCCCGACAAGGATCTGAGGCTCGTCATTGACCCGAGCTTCGCAGGGCCTAATCCCAGGGCATCGAACCTCGCCAACATCTACAAGGCGGCGCGCTACGACATCCTGATCGTCGCCGACGCCGATCTCAAGGTCGACCGCAAATGCATCGCTTCCCTCGCCGCCCCGCTCGCCGATCCCAAGGTCGGCGCAGTCGCGTCGATCTATAAGGGCCTTCCTTACGGCGGCGCCCCCGCGGCGGACTTCGGCACCATGAACATCAGCGACTGGTTCGCTCCCTCAGTGCTCGTCGACGTCGGCTTGCGCGGTATCGATTTCGTCTTCGCCATGTGCAGTGTTCGCCGCCAGGCGCTCGACTCGTTCGGGGGTTTCAATCACCTTTCGAACTTCTTTCCCGACGACTTCGCGCTCGGAAATCTCGTCGCGCAGCGCGGCTACGAGGTGAAGCTCTCGTCCTACTGCTGCGATACCATTGTTGCGGAAAAGAGCTTCACCGAACTCTTCCGCCACGAGATCCTCTGGCAGCGGATGGAGCGCTTTTGCCGCCCGAGCGATCACTTCATGTCCGTTATCACCTGGCCGCTTCCATTGCTGCTCGCGCTGCTGCTTCCGTGGCCGACGGTCATTGGCATCTCCATCATCGTCGCCGAGATCGCGTTGCGTATCGCCCTGCACTACCAGGTCCGCCGCAGCTTCAAGATGAATACCCCGCCGCAACCGTGGCTCGTTCCGATTCGCGAATGCGTGTGTTTCTTCGCCTGGGCCTTTGGCCTCTTCGGCAACAAGGTGAAGTGGGGCAAGAACATCTTCACCTACGAAGCTTTCCGCAAGCTCCTCGCCGACGGCCGCAAGATTGGCTCTTCCGGCCAGCAGCGCCTCGCCGCGACCCTCGGAGAGAAGTGATGAGCACCGACGACGCGTCAAACACTGTCGGATCGCGAACCGCGTTGCTGATTGCCGCTTCCATCGGGGTCCTCCTCGCCGTCGGCCTCATCGCCTATTTCGGCATCTCGGAAGTCTGGGACGCCCTCGTGTCGGCCGGCTGGCAAGGCATGGCCGCGATCATGTGCGCCTATCTCGGCTCGCTGTTTTTCTGCGCCTGGGGTTGGCGCGTCCTCCTGATCGAGAAGTATCCCCAGAATAGAGGGCTGCTCTTCCTCTGGGCGCGCTGGATCCGGGACAGCGTCGGAAATCTGCTCGCGATCATTCCCGGAGCCGGCGAGGCCGCCGGCGCCCGCGAGTTGACCAAGCTCGGACTGAAGGTCAACGTCGCCGCCGCAACGACGATCGTCGACATGACGACCGAGATGCTGAGCCAGCTGATCTATACGTTCTTGGGTCTGGCGTTTCTCTTCGCGTACCATCCGGACGAACCTGCCGCGTGGTGGGCCGCGGGCGGCCTCGTCATCGCGACCGTTGCGGTCGTCGGATTTCTGCTCGCCCAGAAAAACGGCTTGATCCTGTTTCTCGAAACGCTGCCCGCGAAACTCGGCTTCACCCGCGCCTGGGAAGGGTTGTCCGATGCCGGCAGCATCCACGCCGCGATCCAGACCATCTATCGCGATCGCAAAGCCGTCGGGTATTCGGTCGGGCTGCACGTTGTCGGCTGGCTGGCAGGCGCGGCGGAAACTTGGCTCGCGCTCTATTTCATGGGCCACCAGCTCGCCGCCGGGGATGTCCTCGCGCTCGAAAGCCTGGTCTTCGCCTTGCGGACGGCGGCGTTCGTCGTCCCTTGGGCTGCCGGCGTGCAGGAAGGCGGATACGTCGTCATCGGCGCGCTGTTTGGTTTGGGACCGGACGCAGCACTGGCCTTGTCGCTTCTGAAGCGCGCCAAAGAGGTGCTGGCCGGTGCTCCGGGCCTCATCGCTTGGCACCTCTCGGAGGGGAAGCGCTTCTGGCAGGGTCGTCTGGCTGCGTTCCGCAAGTAACGGTCGCTCGCCTTCGCTCACGCCGCGGCAACATCAAACCTTCATACCGACGCCGTATCGCGTTAACTTAGACGCCAAGCCGTTAGTCGGATCTGAACCATGAAACGCCTTGCACTCGCGTGCCTGTTTGCCTTGATCGTTGCCGCGCCCTCCACGGAGGCCAGACGCGCGCCGCGTTGCGATGGCAATTTCCAATTTGTTAGAGGCGGATGGGTTTCAACGCCCTATTGCCGTGCCGACCAGATCGCCCGCGTGGCGCGCGAGGTCGGTAAACACACGACCGCTGAAGCCTTGCTGGCCCATCCAGCCGATGCCGAGGAACTGTGCCGCTTCCTCGATTCCGATATTCGCGTTCATCCGGCCTGCGAGGAGATCTATTCCATCTTCCAGCTCGACATCGGCCGCAGGGGCGTCACGGTGAATTTTTGAGGTCGGCGATGGCGCTTCGTTAATGGCGTGCGCGGATTCTCGCTTTTAGAACACTTCCGGCCGCTGTGAAAACCGCTAGCATGGCGCATCGCCATCGCTGGCTCGCCCGAGGACCGATTGGAACTGTCAAAAACTACTCTTCTTCGTGATCTGCCGTCCGTCGATGCCGTGTTGAACAGCGGCATTGCAACGCCTCTGGTGGATCGCTACGGCCGCGCTGCGGCGACGTCGGCCATCCGCGAGGTGCTGGCGGAAACGCGTTCTCAAGTCAAAGCCGGCTCGACGGGTGTGCCGACGACGGAGCAACTCGTCAGCAAGACGTTGGCTCGTCTCGTTGATGACGACCGATCGACATTGCGTCCCGTGTTCAATCTCACCGGCACTGTGCTGCACACCAACCTCGGACGCGCACTGCTGGCTGAAGCCGCCATCGAGGCCGCCGTCGAAGCGATGCGCGATCCGGTCGCGCTGGAATTCGATATTGCCACCGGCAAGCGAGGCGAACGCGACGACCACATCAGGGAGCTCCTCAAAAAACTGACCGGCGCCGAAGACGCAACCGTCGTCAACAACAACGCGGCGGCGGTGCTCCTCGCCCTCAATACGCTCGCGGGCGGGCGAGAAGCCGTCGTCTCGCGCGGAGAGCTGATCGAGATCGGCGGCGCCTTCCGCATGCCCGACATCATGGCCCGGGCCGGCGCGAAACTGATCGAAATCGGAACGACGAACCGCACGCACCCAAAGGACTACAAGGCCGCGATCACGGCCGCGACCGGCGTCATCCTGAAGGTTCACACCTCGAACTATCGCATCCTCGGCTTCACCAAGGAGGTCGAAGCTTCCGAGCTTGCCGAAATCGCAACCGCTGCCAACGTTCCGCTGATGAACGACCTAGGCTCGGGATCGCTGATCGACCTTTCCACATACGGCCTGCAGCGCGAGCCGACCGTGCGCGAGGCGATCGCCGAAGGCGCGGGCATCGTGACGTTCTCGGGCGACAAGCTGCTTGGCGGACCTCAGGCGGGCTTCATCGTCGGCAAGCGCGATCTGATCGAAGCGATCAACCGCAACCCGATGAAGCGCGCTCTTCGCGTCGACAAAATCCGCCTCGCCGCCATCGAGGCGACCTTGAAGCTCTATAGCGATCCGGACCGGCTTGCCGAACGCCTGCCGACGTTGAGGATGCTGGCCAGGACACGCGCCGAGATCGAAGCCCAGGCGCGCCGGATCCTCCCCGACCTCCAGTCCGCCGTTGGAACAGGCTTCGACGTCGAGCTTCGCGAATGTCGCAGCCAGATCGGCTCGGGCGCGCTGCCGCTCGATACCATCGAAAGCGCTGGGCTCGCTGTCCGCTCGAAGTCCGGCGGCGCTGCGCTCGAACGTCTCGCGTCTGCTTTCCGTGCTCTCTCGCGGCCCGTAATCGGCCGCCTCGACGACGGAGCCCTGATTCTGGATCTCAGATGCTTGACCGACGAAGCCGCATTTCTATCTGTCCTTTCGACCCTCAACCTCGATGCCTCGGCCTGATATAGGCCGGACGAACCCCCCGATTGAAAACCGATGATCATCGGCACCGCCGGCCACATCGACCACGGCAAGACGGCACTGGTCAAAGCGCTGACCGGCGTCGAAGGCGATCGCCTGAAGGAAGAAAAAGCGCGTGGCATAACTATCGATCTTGGCTTTGCCTACATGCCCGCACCGGACGGGCGCATTATCGGCTTCATCGACGTTCCGGGCCACGAGCGCTTCGTGCACACCATGTTTGCCGGTGCTAGCGGCATTGACTTCGCGCTGCTCGTCGTTGCCGCGGATGACGGCGTCAAGCCGCAGACGCTCGAGCACCTCGCGATCCTAAATCTCCTGGGAATTAGCCGAGGCGCAATCGTCATTACCAAGGCCGATCTCGTCGATGCCGACCGGCTCAACGACGTCCGGGCCGAGATCGAAGCCGCAGTAGCAGGTACGGTTCTCGACGGCGCCGATATCATGCCGGTATCGGCAATGTCCGGCGCGGGCATCGACGAACTGCGCAGCTACCTCATCGCCGCGTCGGGCGAGATTCCCGCACGCTCGTCCGAGGGAAAATTCCGTCTCGCCGTCGATC
>JBEVLH010000378.1:0-5852 GCA_040509255.1 Hyphomicrobium sp.
GTGGCCTTCGCTCCTCGCGGCAACTCTGCTTCAGCCGCTTCGACGCGCCACGGTTTATGAGCAACGCCGCCGACGGCGACACGGCCGGTTCCGTCCGGCTGAACGATCGCTCCGATTGAGACAAGTGCAAAGGCGTATGAGGCTCGGTCGCGCACCTTGCGATAGATGTGCTTGCCATCAACCGGCTTCGGCAATGTCACGGACGTGATGAATTCCCCCGGCTTAAGCGCTGTCTCTATGTGCGGAGTGTCGCCCGGCAGACGATGGAAATCCGCGATGGGAATGGTCCGCGTCTTCCCGGCAGGCTCGATGGTCTCGACCGTCGCATCGAGCGCTCGCATGGCGATCGCCATGTCGCTCGGATGCGTCGCGATGCAGGCTTCGCTGGTACCGATGACGCCGAGCGACCGCGTCACTCCGCCGATCGCCGAGCACCCGCTGCCAGGCGCCCGTTTGTTGCAGGCCAAATTGGTGTCGTAGAAATATGGACAGCGGGTCCGCTGCAGCAAGTTCCCCGCAGTCGTGGCCTTGTTTCGCAATTGCCCGGAGGCGCCGGCGAGCAGAGCCCGCGACAACAGACCGTAGTCGCGACGCACCCGCTCGTCCGCCGCAAGCGCCGTGTTCCGGACGAGCGCCCCGATCCGTAGGCCGCCCGCCGTGGTCGGCTCGATCTTGTCGAGGCCGAGGTTGTTCACATCGATCAGATGAGCGGGCGTCTCGATTTCAAGCTTCATGAGATCGAGGAGATTGGTTCCTCCCGCGATGAACCTGGCATTTTCATTCGAAGCGAATGCCTGGGCCGCTTCGCCTGGTGATTTCGCCTTCTCGAAGGTGAACGACTTCATGCGCGCCTCCCGGCGATTTCGGTGACGGCTTCGATGATGTTCGAATATGCACCGCAACGGCAGATGTTGCCGCTCATGCGCTCGCGGAGCTCGGCTTCGTTGAATTGGGGAGTATCGGTCAGGCTTGCGCTGACGTGGCTTGGGACACCGGCCTTGATCTCTTCCAGCACCGCAACGGAGGAACAGATCTGGCCTGGCGTGCAGTAACCGCACTGATAACCGTCGTGCTTGATGAACGCGGCCTGCATCGGGTGAAGGTTCTCCGGCGTGCCGAGGCCTTCGATGGTGGTGACCTTGCTGCCATCGTGCATCACGGCGAGCGTCAGGCAAGAGTTGATCCGCTGCCCTTCGATCATGACGGTGCATGCGCCGCACTGTCCGTGATCGCAGCCCTTCTTGGTCCCCGTGAGCTGAATGTGCTCGCGCAGTGCGTCGAGCAGCGTTGTCCGGTTGTCCAGCGTCAGGTCACGTGACTTGCCGTTGACCTCGAGCGACACCTTGGTGGGCGGCTGGACCGGACCGGACTGGGTCGCTTCGGAGGATGAGGATTGAGCACCAGCGCGGGATGGCACGGTGTTGGTGACGGCAGATGCGCCAGCGACGATCATCAGATCGCGCCTGGACATCTCCAAGGCGGAATTCTGCATGTCTGGACCTTTCTTCGGAGGGAGCAGTTACGGCACCCCGGTTAGAAGTGTTCCAGAACAGATTAGTTTCGCATGTGCGAGCGAATGTCGCGCGGACAGCCGCCGGAGGACCTGCCGGTGCTCGATAAGGGCTTTCATTGGGTATACCGGCATTCCAGTGATGTCAGCGGCGCCGTCCGCGCACCATGGCAAATTCCTTATCTTGAGATCGGCCCAATCCGTGTACTGGACGCCCGGAGTGTTGCCGCCACAGAAGGGATATCGTCTCAGGAACGCGGAACGAATCCACCCGTGTCAAATTGCGACTGAGGAACACCTTGTGAAGCAAAACGTCGAGGCGGTCTTTTAATCTGGACTCAAATCCCGACCAAGACCAAGACATAGACGGAGGCGTAATGGGACTGGCAGCTTACGATGTGGTGGCGAACGGATCGCAGTGGAGCGTTTCCCACGACGGCGATCTGGAGGGTACATACGAAACTAAGGAAGCTGCCTTGGAATCTGCGGTCGCAGCAGCCTCGCTCGCTATCCGACAAGGTCATGCGGTTCGCGTGACGTCACCCGGCAACGATGCCGGCAACATGACTGCCCTCGGCGGGAAAACAAATTAAGGAAAGACGATGGGCCAAGAATTTCTTTATGGCATCGGAGCGATTCTTCTTCTGTGAGCTTTGATCCATGGGGTGAACCAGTATCATCATCGTAACAAGACGGCAGTGCGCGAGGGCGACAAGGTCGTTGCGGACAGATATCGCCGCGACGAGACGTGATTGGACACGTAGCCGCACGTTTGATCGCGCTTTAATGCGGACGAACCGCTGCCAAAGGATACGCCGCAGAAATGCCGGACGGTCTGAACGAGACGCAGAAGCTGCATATCCGTGGCCGTTCAGGTTGTGGTCGTCCGCCGCGGCGACAATTCCGCAAAACTGGCGCTCATAAGGTTCAATTGCCTGGGGAGGTCCGGTTCGGACGAGGTCCTAGCAGGACTTGTTGAAGGGTTGTTATCGATGGACACCAAACCCAAACTTGCAGCGCTGGGCAGTCTATTTTTCGTGGTGAAGCGGGAGAGGGTTCGGCCTGAAGCTCGGCAGCGTCGGAGCGAATAGACGGGCGAAATACCGAACCCAATTGCAGGCCTTGAAACCTTACCATAGGCAAAGATGCGGGAACCGTTGTTGAAACCGACCGGTCAAGAACTAAGCGCGCTAGATTATTGATCCACCGTTCTCTTGCAACGCCTTGGAAACACGCTCTACCTTGTCCTGATCACAGCCAACTGACATCTCGATCTGCCCTTCCAACGCAGGAGCCGCAGTCCTGGATTCAGCGAGGCTACCTTGAGCATCGGCACCGGCTGGCTCCGTTCCCGATGTATTGCGACCGCCGCGGGCCACGATGAAGATGTCTGTTCTTTCCAGCCCGACCTCCTGAACGAGATGCTCAAGCGCGAGATCAGCAGCGCGGCGATCTTTGAAAACAGCCTTGATTTCCATATCCATCATATATCTCCGAACATCCCTCGTGCGACACGCACGACGTCTTACCTGACGCTAATGACGGATTACGATCACCGTTCCAGCTACAGATGTAAGGCGGAGATCAAGGCTGCGGGCGGCCGTATTCCGCTGCGCCAGCGTCTCTCACGTTACTGCACAGAACCACCGCGGCCAGCGCAGCACGCACGCCGTTGGACAAAACCAACATCTGGCTCCCTTTAAGAACGACACAACGCGACCCAACTCAAAGTCCCCTAGTTCGCGAGATAAGCAGCCTAATAGACGAGTATTCGGTTGAGCCGCGTAGCTATGCCTTTGGGACCTGCGGAAGATAGAAGTGACGTCATAGCGGCTACCAGACCGCCAATCCATGGCATAAAGTCAGGGATCATACTCCCTGCTGTTCGCTGCGTGCTCTGCGCGATGGCGAGGGGCGCTTCCTGCCGACATCCGTAGCAATCACGCGTCCGACCGTAGCAACAAACGCTTCGAGAACCGACACCCGCTCCGACGGTGGCGCCGATCGGCGATAGATCAAACGGTCATTAGTCCACTCGAGCATATCTTCGGCCGGGAAAATCTCAGGCAGCTGGTCACTACGTTCCTCGTCAAATGTAGCCGCCAATGATTTTGGTCCGGCATCCACGCTCAAAATGCCTAGCCGAATGCAGGCAAGTCCGAAGCGCGCTAAGCCAAAAAGGTTCTGAGCTTCGGTTGGCAGATCTCCGAAACGCTCGTCAATCTCGTCTTCCAATTCTTCCAACTGACTGTCATCACCTGCGCGGAAGATGCGGCCGTAAAGCTCCAAACGAATGCCTGCATCCTTGACGTAAGAGGCCGACAACAAGGTCGGAATGTCGAGATTGATCTCCGGACGCTGCTCGAGCTCCGGCGGCAAATCAGCTCGGCTCACCGCCCGATCGAGCAAATGACCAGACAATTCGGTCCCGAGAAGCTGAATGTGTCCGCTCTGCTTGTCCGACAGCAGGTCTCCGCCTCCGCGCATATCCATGTCACCTTCACTGACCAAGAAGCCAGCGCCCTGGTCACGCAGCTTCTTCAGCATGTCCAACCGTTTAGCCGCTGCACCCGAGACGGTATTTTCGGGGTCAGTCAAAAACAGGGCGAACGATCTTGTGCTTCGGCGCCCCACCCGGCCTCGCAACTGATGCAACTGCGCCAGGCCGAACCTGTCCGAACGCCACACGATGATCGTGTTGGCTCGCGGAAGATCCAAGCCGCTTTCGATGATATTGGTTGCGAGCAGAATGTCGGCTTCACCCGCAGCAAAACTCATCATCGCAGCGTCAATATCGGCGGCCGGCATTTTGCCGTGCAGCGCGATGGTTTTAAGTTCCGGCACCACGTCCTTAAGACGCTGTGCCATCGGGGCAATATCCTCGATCCGTGGGCATACGACAAAGGATTGTCCACGGCGCCGATGTTCGCGGCGTAGTGCGGCCGCGACAGTCGTTTCGTGAAATGGCTCGACGATGGTCATGACCGGGAGACGTCTGACCGGCGGCGTTGCAATCATGCTGAGCGCGCGCAATCCTGCGCGCACTTCATTCAAGGTTCTGGGGATCGGAGTGGCCGTCATGGTCAGCACATTGAGACCTTCAGCCAGCGCCTCGAGTTTGGACTTTTGCGCCTTTCCGAAATGCTGCTCCTCGTCGATCACTAACAGGCCGAGGTCCTTGAATTTGACGCCCTTGGCGGCCAATGCATAGGTTCCGATCACGACGGATAGCGAGCCTTCCGCTAACGTCGCCTTGATGGCGCGGGCCTCGGCGGCCGTCGTGAAGCGTGACAGCAACCCCACCTCAATGCCGAACGGCGCGAAGCGATGACGGAAGGTCTCAAAATGCTGTCGGGCCAGCACCGTCGTCGGCACGGCCACAGCAACCTGCTTTCCCGCGAACACGGCTGCTGCGGTCGCACGCAGCGCGACTTCTGTCTTGCCATATCCAACGTCGCCGCACACCAGCCTGTCCATCGGACTATCGGACGAAAGGTCGGTCAGGACGTCGGTGATGGCCACAGCCTGATCGGCTGTGGGGATGTAATCGAAGGCCGCGGCAAACGTCTCATAATCCGCGACGTCTGGCACGATGGGATCGACCCGGCGTTGCTGACGTTCGCTCACGCGATCGGCGATGTGCTCCGCTGTCGCCGCAATGTCCTCTTCGGCTCGCGAACGACGTTCGAGCCATGACGAGCCGTCGGCTTTGTCGAGGGAAACGCCATCGGAATCCGACGAATAGCGCCAGATCGATCGGAGATCCGATAATGGCAGCAAAACGTGGTCATCGTCTGCGAATTGCAGCCGGATCATTTCCGCGTCCGGAACACCGGCCGCCGACAAAGGGACCAGATCCCGCAGAATGGCCATGCCGCGGTCCATGTGGATGACGACATCGCCCGGCGACAGAGATCGATCACCGAAACTTCGTCGCAGACCAACCCTCATGATGTCCTGATGCGTCGCCCGGCTACCAAGGAGATCGGCCGCAGCCACAACCACCACGCTGTCGGCCCAGACGAAACCACAATCGAGATCGGCAAACATCGCTGCAGGACGTTCGGGCTTCGCTTGCGCGGTGGCTTGTTTCCAGTCCGGACATAGGGTGCTGGCCAACCCCGCCCGTCGCTCCATTGCCCGCAGGTCCCGCTTCGACGCAGCCGTGAAGATTACCAGACGACCACTATCTTGTTGCTGCTTAAGAAACAGCCGGAAGGCTCGCGTGGGTTCGGCTTCTTTAAAGAACGTTTGCGACTCTGACCTGGAAGATGTCTCGGGCAGGACAACGGCGTTGCGACGCGAAAGATATTGTTTCCATTCGTCTAGGGACATGACGGTC
>JBEVLH010000379.1:0-4628 GCA_040509255.1 Hyphomicrobium sp.
AGCCAGGTTCGATCTTGGGATCAATCGATCCCCGCGCGATCTGAGCGATCAGCGGCGCGGCTACGTTTTCGGTTGGCGTAGCGCGACTGCCGCGTTACTTCAGGCCCCCTTGCGATTGTTGATTGGCGGCGCAGTTGCGGGGGCCGCTCGAAGCGATGTGCATCGCTTGCCCACCGCGCCGGCCCGACACGGCTGGACCGGCTCAGAGTAAAAAAAGAGGGGCGCTAGCTTCGAGAGTGGCTTTCACCATTCTTCGAAGATCGCGAACCCCTTAGATCTATTTCACGTCAACTGCATTTTTGTTGAACTCAAGTATTGGACCGTGCCTTCAGGCCGCCAGCTTGATTTCCGGCTTGGAGCTGTGTGCATTCTTGGGAACGCTGCTCGTAACTGATCGTGACCGTCGCCAATTCGACCAGCTCCAACTGTTGTAGGCCAATGCAGCTCCGAACAAGCTCAATACTGAAAAACATAACGCGAGATAATAAAATTCGCCTGTTGTCATTGTCGCCTCCTAAAAGCCTGCGACGACTGTAAAAGCTTCCGCGCGAGATAAATTGACGTACGTCAAATGCCCGCGAGCCATCGCGGTTTTGAGCCAGATCAAAGAAAATTTTTCCGGCGTCGCCCATCTTGCTGAGGATTGCTACCTGCAAGGGGATGCAGCTGTGTTTCCGCGACCGTTACGGCGAGAAATCGCGATCTTGTTAGCTTTGAAGGCAATGCTCCTTGTGGCGCTTTACGTGGCCTTCTTCATGCCTCAGGAGAAATCTCCGGTCGTCCCCTTGCAGCAGCACCTCTTGCGGAATTGACTTCACACCGGCTTCACGGGCGCGCGATGGACATTGTTGAACTCTCTCGACTGCAATTTGCGGTCACGGCCCTTTATCATTTCCTTTTCGTGCCTTTGACGCTCGGCCTTTCGGTTCTCCTCGGCATTATGGAGACCGTCTACGTGATGACGGGAAAACAGATCTGGCGGGATCTCACGAAATTCTGGGGCATTCTGTTCGGCATCAATTTCGCGATGGGTGTCGCAACCGGCCTTACAATGGAATTCCAGTTCGGCACGAACTGGGCCTATTATTCGCAATACGTCGGTGACGTTTTCGGAGCGCCCCTCGCCATCGAAGGCCTCATGGCTTTCTTCCTCGAAGCGACATTTGTCGGATTATTCTTTTTCGCCTGGGATAAGCTGTCGAAGGTGCAGCATCTGATCGCCACGTGGGCTCTGGCGATCGGAACAAATTTATCGGCTTTATGGATTCTGATCGCAAACGGCTGGATGCAATACCCGGTCGGGGCACGCTTTAACGCCGATACGATGCGCATGGAAGTCAGCGATTTCATGGCGGTTCTTTTCAATCCCGTGGCACAAGCGAAATTCGTCCATACCGTCAGCGCAGGCTACGTCACCGGCTCGGTATTCGTATTGGCCATCAGTGCTATTTATCTTTTGCGGGGGCACCATATCGAGTTTGCCAAGCGCTCGATGACGGTCGCTGCAAGCTTCGGGCTGGCGTCTGCTCTTTCCGTCGTAGTCCTGGGTGATGAGTCTGGCTACACGGCTGGCGAAAACCAGAAGATGAAGATTGCGGCGATCGAAGCAATGTGGAAGACGGAGGCCGCGCCCGCGTCGTTCACGCTCGTTGGCTTGCCAGATCTGGCCACGCACACGACGAAATTTGAAGTGAAGATTCCATGGATGCTGGGTTTGATTGCGACGCGCTCCCTGAACAAGCAGGTCCCCGGAATCGATGACCTCGTTGACGACGCCCACAAGCGCATCAAAGACGGGTTGATTGCCTATCGAGCGCTCTTGGCGGTCAAGAAAAATCCTGGCGACAGCGCCGTTCGCGCCGAGCTCGATGCCCATGTCGCGAATCTCGGTTACGCGCTTCTCTTAAAGTCGGTTCGTGCCGACATCGAGAACGCGACCGATGATCAAATACGCGCGGCAGCGACATCGACCATTCCTGATGTGCCGACGCTTTTCTGGTCGTTCCGGCTGATGGTGGCACTTGGCTTCTGGTTCATTGCGCTATTCGCCACGGCCTTCTGGCTGTCGGCGAACCGGCGTCTCCAAAGTCATCGCTGGTTCCTCCAGTTGGCGGCCTTCAGTCTGCCATTACCTTGGATAGCCGCTGAACTCGGCTGGATCGTCGCCGAATATGGGCGGCAACCTTGGGTCATCGAGGGCGTGCTCCCAACCGCTCTGGGCGTCTCCTCGACGGAAGCAAACAATGTCCTGTTCAGTCTGTTGGGATTTGCGTTCTTCTATTCGGCGTTACTCATAGTCGACCTCTACCTCCTTAGGAAATACATCAGCCTCGGCCCAGAAGAAGCATTGGCACCCGCCGAAGCGATGCCAGCTGCAGCGGAGTGACAATGATGCTTGACTACGAAAGCTTGCGGCTCATTTGGTGGGCCCTGTTGGGCATCCTTTTGATCGGCTTCGCCGTGATGGATGGCTTCGATCTCGGGACGGCAGTGCTCTTGCCGCTCGTAGCGCGCACTGACCTCGAGCGACGGGTCGCGCTCAATACCGTCGGACCGGTGTGGGAAGGTAACCAAGTCTGGTTCATCTTAGGTGGCGGCGCGATCTTTGCCGCGTGGCCGACGCTCTACGCCGCAAGTTTTTCCGGCTTCTATCTCGCCATGTTTCTTGTGCTCCTCACACTGATCTTACGACCGGCGGGTTTCAAGTATCGCAGCAAAGTCGCTGACGCTCGCTGGCGCACCTTCTGGGATTGGGCTCTGGTGGCGGGCGGCGTCGTACCATCGCTTGTGTTCGGCGTCGCATTCGGAAATCTTTTTCTGGGCGTGCCTTTCTCCTTCGATGATGATCTGCGGTTCAAGCCTGCGATATCGTTGCTGTCGCTGCTCAACCCTTTCGCATTGCTCGTCGGACTGGTGAGCCTCAGCATGATCGCTCTCCACGGCGCCGCCTGGCTCAATATGAAAACGCGAGAGACAGTTCAGGCGCGGGCTCGCCAGATCATGCCGATTGCCGCGTTATCATATTCGGTGCTCTTTGCCCTCGCCGGGCTCTGGCTTTGGCAAATGAACGGGTATGCCATCACGGGACAGTTAGCTCATGATGGACCATCCAATCCGATGCTCAAATCCGTTACACGCAGTGCCGACGGTTGGCTTGCGACAAAGTCGGTTATTTTACTCATCCCGGTAATCCTGGCGTATGCCGGCGCCATCGGTGCCGCGCTGTTGCGCTCACGGCCGGGAACGGCCTTCTTTTTTTCTGCGCTGGTTCCTGTCGGCACGATTGCGACTGCAGGCGTCGCTCTATTTCCTTTTCTGCTTCCTTCGTCCACGAACCCAAATGCCAGCCTCACCGTTTGGGATGCGTCTTCGAGCGAGCTGACCTTGGGCATCATGCTGGGAGCGGTTGTGATTTTCCTGCCGATCGTTCTTGCCTACACGGCTTGGGTATACCGCGTGCTGCGCGGTCCCGTGCGGGAAACCGACATCACGCAAAATTCGAAGACGGCCTATTAGGAGGGCAACATGTGGTATTTCAGCTGGGTGTTAGGTCTCGGCTTCGCAGTGACCTTCGCGGTCCTGAATGCCATGTGGCTCGAGCATCGTGCCGACTTTAAAAGGCGCGAGTGACTGCTGAGAATGGCTACTCACGACAAGGCCCCAATTAGTCCCAACCATCCTCCGTGGCGTTGATGCCAACGATAGGGGAGTCTGTTCCAGACTGGGGGCGAGGGCAGCGTAGTGTGCCAGATGTCGAGCTGCGAAAGATTATTTCTTCGGCTCGGCAGAGGCCGGAGGAAGCCCTCCGGGATCGGCATTCGTCGGGGACTTTGCGGATTTGGTGTGCGGGTCATTGGACGGCACGGGCTTGTTGACCCCAACCGTCTTTGCGGTCGTTGAGTTGGGCGTCGCCTGAGAGCTGGGGCCGGACGCGGGACCCTCGGCATATGCCATCGTTCCGGTCATCAAAATCGCCGCAGCAGGTAGAATAACTTTAAACATGGTCGAAACTCCAGCACTCACTCAGCTGACGGTTCAACTGGGGCCGCCTCATGGAAGTTCCGCCACTCAATCGGCGAGCAGATCGCTCCTTTTTACCCGCATCAAGGACGTCTTCAGCCGCTTTGCGTCCCGCTGAATATCCTCGACCGTGCTGAAGACGAAGCGGATGTGATCAGCTGCCGCTGCTTCTGCCCGATCCGCATTTCTTGCAAGAACGGCGTCGCCGATCTCGATATGTTGCGCCAGAAGTTTCTCACGCACACCCGCGCGCAGGTAAAGGTTCTGACGATTGAAAAAGATGTTGTTGCGCAGCAACTCGCTCAGCGCACGCATGACATGTAATACGATAAGATTGTGGCCAGCCTCGTAAACGAGAATGTGGAGGTTGACGTCGGCCTGCGCCTCTTGCGAGGGGTCGGAAATCTTGTGCGCCTTGCGCATCTGAGCAAGACAGGTGCGGATCGCCGCCCTGTCGACGTCGGTGGCCCGGATCGCCGCCGACCGTGCGGCCTGAGCTTCCACCCACTGGCGAAACTCGAAATAGTCGGCGGAAGCATTCTGATTATCGCGATAGAGGCTCGCTAGCGGCTCCATGATCGGCGTGAGGAATTCGGCAACGTAGGTTC
>JBEVLH010000380.1:0-6581 GCA_040509255.1 Hyphomicrobium sp.
GCCGAGCTCGACGCGGCGGTTCCACATCTCGACCTCCGCCTTGCCGATAGCGCCGACGCCGAACAGCGGCGGTTCAGGTGAGATCTCTTCGAAATAGCGGCAGATTGCGATGGTTTCGGAGATGGCGCGACCATCGTCGAGGACGAGCACGGGCACGCGGTACCAGGGATTGAGCTTGGCGAAATCACCGCTCGTCAGATCCTCAGTCATCATATTGCGCTCTTCGCGAGGCACGACGATGCCTTTCTCCGCCAGGAAAATATTGACTCGCCGCGGGCTCGGAGCAGCGTGCGTTTCGATGATGCGCATGTCGCCTCACCTCCCCTCTTCCGAGGCGTGTTCGGCGCGCCAGTCTCGAGGGTTTGTGAATTTGCCCGACCAAAGACCGCGCTTTGCAGATCGAGCCTCGGCCTGCTCGTTCCAGTAGCTGCCCCCATAGGCGACCGCCATGCCGGTCGACACCATCGCGGCATTGAGGTCGCGGCCGCCGGCCCGGCAAAAGCCGAGCATTCGGCCGTAGACGTCGCGTTCGCTGATCGAGCACGCTACTTCGTCACTGCCGATGGCGCGGACTAGCTCGGCGCGGGCGACCTGGCCGCAGTTCCATGGCTGGCCATCAAGCAGTTCACATCCCTGCTTCCACTCGGGCGCGTCGATGCCCTTCAAGCGCACCTCGTCGCCGCCAAGCCAGAGGCTGTCGCCATCGATGGGGTCCGCGGTCCCGGCGATGCTGGGTGGAAACGGATCTGTCTGCTCCGCCGATCGCCACCTTCCGCCGTGGTGTCGGCCAAACAGGATAATTGCAGCTGCAAAGGTTAAAACGAGTGCGAGCCTGACGTATGACATCCGGCTACGGCCCCGCCAGTGCCCTCGCGGCCACGACGGCAGCGAACCTCGGCGGTTGGGTTGCATTTCCCCCTCTTTAGACCAGCGACGGCGCCTCATAAGGCTTGCTTTAACGAATTGCCGCCACTTTACGACCAGCGCGTGGCGCGAGGCCCGTAGGCTTCACCGAATGGGATAACGGCAGACGGTATGGACGACAACGTCGACAACGTCGAACCGGCTGCCAAATCAGTCCGACCGGCGCGAAAGGTTCGTCAAGGGGAAGACCTCAAGTCGTTCCGCGAGCGCCTTACGCATGGCACCGTGAACAAGCCGGAATTCGAGTACGAGCTGCTCACGATGTTCGCGCGCAACGAAACGAGCGCGGCCTTCGCGATGCCGGCGTTGTGCTTCATCTTCTACATCACGTCGATGTTCTGGGCGTCGTTCCCCGAAGCGACGACGTGGATCGCGATCGTGTCGATCTCGCGCGTTTATATGCTTGATCAGTGCCGGCGGCTGCTCTCCGTTCCGCGCACCGAGGTCAACGTCGGACAATGGCGTCGCCATTTCGTTCGGATCGAACTCGTGAACGGACTTGCACTCGCGGCGTTCGCGCTGATCGGCATGTCCTTACACGGCGGCCATCCCGGCACGTCGCCGGCGACATTCTCGTCGCACGTTTTCATTTTCGCGACCCTGATGGTGGTACTTGCCGTCCGGATGACCTTCGCGTCGACACTGCCTCGCCTGTTTCTGGCGGGCACAGTCCCGATGACGGCGGCGGTGGCGGGGCGCCTTTTTACGCTGGGCGATCCCTTCTACTTCGCGCTCGCATCGATGGCGATCGGTATTCACGTGTTCTTTGTCTATCTAGCGCGCGGCCTGCATTCGACGGCCTTGGCAATGGTGGAATATCGCGCCGAAAAAGACAGCCTGATCTCCGAACTCGAGGAAGCGACAGCGATTTCGGACGAGGCCCGTCGTCGTGCCGAAGGCGCGAACAAAGCGAAATCCCGTTTCCTTGCCACGATGAGCCACGAGCTGCGCACGCCGTTGAACGCCATCATGGGCTTCTCGGAGGTGATGGAAAAAGAACTACTCGGGCCGATCGGAAGCGACGTTTATCGCGATTACGCTCACAGCATCTATCAGAGCGGCGATCATCTCCTCTCCATCATCAATGAGATCCTCGATCTGTCGCGAATTGAAGCCGGACGTTACGATCTCAGCGAGGAGGCAATTCGTCTGACCGATATCGCCGAGGATTGCCAGCGCCTCGTAAAGATCAAGGCCGATGCCAAAGCGCTGATGATCGTGGAAGACTTCTCGCCCGACCTTTCTCAGGTCTGGGCCGATCCGCGCGCGATGCGCCAGATATGCCTGAATTTGCTTTCCAACGCGCTGAAGTTCACGCCGAAAGGTGGCCGCGTCACGCTGATCGTTGGACACACACAGGACGGCGGGCAGTTCCTGACCGTCGCGGATACCGGCCCCGGTATTCCCAAGGACGAAATTCCGCGTGTGCTGCAGGCATTCGGACAGGGCTCGCTCGCACACGAGACCGCAGAGGGCGGGACGGGGCTCGGATTGCCGATCGTCCAAAATCTCATCCAGCTGCACGGCGGGACGTTCGATCTACAGTCGGAATTGCGCAGGGGCACGGAGGTGACCATTACGCTTCCGCCTCAGCGTGTGCTTCAGACAGTTACTCCGCTTCAGCCGCTTGGGCAGGAGCGCCACCGCGAGCCCACCGTTACAAGGTCACCTCGGCAGCCAAGGATGCGGGTCACACCAACTTATCCGGATGGGCCGCCGTATCGGATCGTGGGCTAGGCGCGACAGCGAAAATTCGAGCTTTTGGGGTTGGGGCAATGATTTTCCTGTTTTTGATTGTCGCCATCGGACTCGCCGGAGTACTCAGCGCGACTGTCTTCGGCGGTTTCAATTTCGATTCAATCCCGAACTTGCCCGCGGCGGCATCGGTCATTGGCGTTCTGCTTGCGCTCTACCTCGCCACGCTCCTCAGCCATCGCGGCGAACGTCGTCTGGCGTTGTGGCCAACGCTGGCGGCTTGTCTTTCCGGGGCTGTGCTTGTGATGGGCGCCTATAACAAGAACGCACCTCTCGCACTGGCCGACTTTCTGACTGCCGTAAAGCCAGCCCGCGAAACTGCTCTGCCGACATACAGCGGCCCAGCATCGGTGCGACTCCGTCGCGGGGGCGACGGTGGCTTTTTCGCCAACTCCGAGATCAACGGGGCGGGGATGCTCGTGCGCATCGACAGTGGCGCGGCGACCGTCGTCCTGCGGCAGTCCGACGCCGAAAAAGCCGGCATCGACGTTCGCAGCCTGACCTACGACACGCCGCTCCGGACCGCGAACGGCACTGTCTATCTTGCGGCCGTGCGGCTGAAGTCCGTTCGGATCGGTGCGCTCGCGATGGACGATGTCGAAGCGCTCGTGGCGCGCATAGGAACCCTTAACGAAAACCTGCTCGGTACCAGTTTTTTAAGACGTTTATCGTCCTATGAGGTCGCAGGAAATTTCGTGACGCTTCGTCAGTAAGTTAGTCGCAGCGGTCTTGAAGGGCGCTGCTGAAAGAGCGACCGACATGTCATCGGCAACCGCCAGCCTATTCGCATCGTTCGCGATCGCAGCTTTAGGCGCGGCCGGACTTGCATATACTTTATCGCATCCTGGCGTCGTCGCGGCCCTGCTTGATCGCGCAAGAGCGGCAACGACTATGGCCGCCGGCGTGGATTTGGATAAGGGCGGCGTCGACGATCATAGGGCCCAGACGCCCATCCGATCATCCGCTCCCGGCTCTGTGACATTGCCCGCGGGTAAGTATGGGCACTTTCAGGCCGAGGCCGAGATCAACGGCCGCGACGTCGAGGTCATGGTCGATACGGGCGCCTCGCTTGTGGCTCTCACGTACGACGACGCTGAACGTGCCGGGATTTTCGTCAAACCGTCGGATTTCACCCATCGGGCCGAAACGGCCAACGGCTTAGCCCGGGTAGCACCCGTCACCATTTCGCGCATTCGCATCGGTGATATTACGGTCAGGGACGTCCCCGGGGTCGTGTCTGAAAGGGGTGCTTCCGAGCGCACGTTGCTCGGCATGTCCTTCCTTGGGCGTCTGTCGCGTGTAGAAATGCGCGGCAGCACACTGGTGCTCGAGGATTGACTACCTCTTTTCCGCCCTGAACATTGCTGATAGAGCGGCGCGTCGGAACCGCGCGCGGGCCACAGCGCGTTAGGTCCCCGAATGAACCGCGTTCGAGGAGAACCGCATGCTGCCGAAGCCGCGCGCCGACCTTAAGCCCAACACCGCTGATTTCGAACGCTTTCCCCTCGTCAAACCGACGGGCTTCCGTGAATACGACGCGCGCTGGCTTTTCCCGCAGGAAATCAATCTGATGGGACTCAATGCCGTCGGACTCGGCATGGCGACGCTCTTCGCGCGGCGCGGCGTACCCAAGCGTATCGTCGTTGGCCACGACTATCGGTCTTATTCAGCCTCAGTAAAGCAAGCTTTGATGACCGGTCTCCTGGCGGGCGGTTGCGAAGTTCACGACATCGGTCTTGTGACCTCCCCGATGGCGTACTTTGCGCAGTTCGAACTCGACGTCGAAGGCGTCGCGATGGTGACAGCGAGCCATAACGACAATGGCTGGACCGGCATCAAGATGGGATTGTCGCGGCCGCTGACGTTCGGCCCGGACGATATGACGGAACTGAAGTCTATCGTGCTGGACGGGGACTTCGAGTCGAAGACCGGCGGCCGGTATATCTTCGTTCCGGACGTCGCCGAACGCTACATCAAAGCACTCACCAACCGTCCGAAGCTGAAGCGGCATCTCAAAGTGGTGGCGGCATGCGGCAACGGCACGGCAGGCGCGTTCGCGCAGCAAGTTCTCGAGGCGATCGGATGCGAGGTCGTGCCGCTCAACACCGATCTCGACTATACCTTCCCGAACCACAATCCGAACCCCGAAGACATGAAAATGCTGCATGCTGTTTCGGCGAAGGTGCTGGAGAGCGGCGCCGATGTCGGGCTGGCATTCGACGGTGACGGCGATCGCTGTGGCGTCGTCGCCAACGATGGCCACGAGATTTTCGCCGACAAGGTTGGCGTGATGCTGGCTCGCGACATCTCGGCGATTTATAAGAAAGCGACATTCGTCGTCGATGTCAAATCGACGGGTCTGTTCTCGACCGACCCGGTTTTGATCGCCAACGGCGCGACGACGAGCTATTGGAAGACCGGCCATAGCTATATCAAACGTTATAATTTCGAACACAAAACGCTCGTCGGGTTCGAGAAGTCCGGCCACTTCTTTTTCAACGAGCCGCTGGGTCGCGGTTACGACGACGGGTTCGTCTCTGCCATCGCGGTTTGCGACATGCTCGATCGCAGCGCGGGCAAATCGATCGCGGACCTACGCGACGCCTTGCCAAAAACCTACGGCTCGCCGACGATGTCACCGCATTGTGACGACGAGAAAAAGTATGATGTCGTCGATCGCGTCACCGAGCACTACAAACGCCAGAAGGAGACCGGCGGTAAAGTGGCGGGTCAGGCGATCCGCGATCTCATCACCGTCAACGGCGTGCGAGTGATGCTTGAGGACGGCACTTGGGGCCTTGTACGTGCGTCCTCCAACAAGCCGGAGCTTGTGGTCGTGGTCGAAAGCCCAACGTCGGAAGCGAACATGAAGGCGATCTTCAAGGACATCGACCAGCAGCTTTCGCGCTTTCCCGAAGTCGGCGAGTACAATCAGAAGATCGCGGTCTAGCTCCTGCCGACGATCGCGATCGGTTCGATCGTTGCGCGCTAGGTCAGTAGTGTCCATAGGAAGTGCGCGACGACGGTTGAGATAAAGATTGCAAAGGCGAGTTCCAGCGTGCGTTTCGAGACGCCGTGCGCGACCATCACGCCATAGGGTGCTGTCAGCACGGCGAGCGGCGCGATCAGACAAGCGCCGAGATTGACGTAGCCGAGCGAGAGCGGCGGCAACCCGTGCTCGCCCCATCCCGTGATGATGTAACCGACAATACCCGGCACCGCGATGACAGTGCCGATGCCTGTCGCCGTGCCGACGGCCTTCAGAAGCGGCATGCCGTGCAGCGTCAGCAACGGAACGGTAAAGGTTGCACCGCCTATGCCCATCAGCGTGGAAACGAGGCCAATGATGAAGGCAGCGATTTCCAGCCACGGCGAGCGCGGCAGCGTATCGGACAGCTTCCAGTCGTCACGGCCGAGAAACATTTTCAGCGCTAGCGCGGTGCCGAAGAAAACCCAGATCCAACGAAGCACTTCGCTCGTGGCGAAATAGGCGACGACGATGCCGGCCATGACGCCGAGGAAGATCCCTGGGCCCATTCGCTTTACGACGCCGATATCGACGCTGCCGCGCGCGCGAAATGCCGCGAACGATCGAAATACGGTCGGCGCGATAACGCCAAGCGTTGTCCCGAGCGTGAGATGCATACGTACGTCTTCCGGGACGCCGGCGGCCCCGAAGACCTCATAAAGCACAGGCACAAGAACGCCGCCGCCGCCGATGCCAAGAAGTCCCGAGAGAAATCCCGCGAGCACACCGGCACCGGCCAACAAAGCCAGCAACTCGACAACGTGTGGCGTGAAGAATCCTGCGGATGGCATCCAAATCGCCTTCAGGCCGCGTCGGTCTCTTGCAGAGGATGTGCGCCATGCTCCGCGAGCGCGATCGCATCCCGCAGAACATC
>JBEVLH010000381.1:0-2522 GCA_040509255.1 Hyphomicrobium sp.
AACTGCTCGACGGTCTCTACGCCCTCGGCGACGGTTGTGAGGCCCAAACTCTTTCCCAATTCTACCACGGCTCTAACGATGACCATGGAATCGTTGCTCAATGGCAGGCCCCGGATGAATGATCGGTCAATCTTGATTTTGTTGAAGGGAAAATTGAGCAAATAGCTCAATGAGCAAAACCCTGTGCCGAAATCATCCATCGAGAGACCGATGCCCAGGCTGACGAGCTTTTGGAGTGTTTTTGAGGCTTCCTCGTTGTCCTGCATGAGCACGGACTCTGTAATTTCCAACTCAAGCCGCTCAGGCTGCAGCCCTGAAGAATCTAAAGCGGCGATAACGGCGGTTAAGAGTTGGCGGTCCTTGAACTGCGTTGGCGAAACATTCACTGCGACGTGAACATCATCCGACCATTTAGTCGCTTCGCGACACGCAGCGCGCAATGCCCACTCGCCTATCGCAATAATCTGTCCGCTTTCCTCAGCGTGCGAGATGAAATCGGCGGGCACCATCATTCCGCGAACCGGATCATTCCAACGTAATAGAGCCTCGAAACAAACTACGTCACCGGTTTGAATGTTATGGATCGGTTGGTAGTAAAGCTCGAATTCGTCGCGTAACAGAGCGGAGCGGAGATCCAATTCCAGTTGATGGCGCGTCTGGATGCGAACCTCCATTTCCTTTTCAAAGAAGCGGTGGGCACCTCGACCGTCTCGCTTGGAGCAGTAGAGCGCTATGTCCGCGTTTTTCAGCAGTAGATCGGGATCGGTTCCATCTTCGGGTGCGACGGAAATACCGACACTTGCTCCAATGACGACCCGATGCCCTTTGATGACGTAGGTCTTTCCTACTGCTTCAACTATTCTATGTGCGAGTGATCCAATCTCAACGGACGTGAGCCTTTCTCCAGTTTGCACTATCGCAAATTCATCGCCCCCGACTCGCGCGACGGTATCTGTAATTCGGACGCACTGGATGAGCCGGCTCGAAACGGCTTTTAGGAGTTCGTCCCCCACGGCGTGTCCGAGTTCGTCATTCACATCCTTGAAACGATCGAGATCGACGCAAAGTATAGCGACCTTGGAGGTGCGATCACGATCGCGTAGTGCCAAATTAAGTCTCTCACTGAAGAAATTGCGATTGGCCAGATCGGTCAGTGGGTCGTGCTTCGCCATATGCGAAATTTGAGCCTGGGCGTCACGCCATTCAGTAATATCTTCCAACGTCGCAACCCAGCCGCCGCCCTGCATCGGCGTTTCGATCACGCGGATAGCGCGATCGGCACCTTCGAATATTTTCGTGCTTGATTTCCCCTCCTTGGCGGCGGCGTGCACGCGCGCAAATATTTCCTCGGTCTTTTCAATATCGTGTCCGGCCGCACGCTGACGCTCCAAGACATCGGCCAGGAAGCGCCCTTTCATCCATGTGCTTGGAAGGCCTAATATGGCGGAAAAGCGCGCATTGAATACCTTGATACGTCCGTCTGCTTCGAACATGCAAAGGCCCAGCGGCATGTTCTCGAGGGCTGCATCCAACAAAGATTTTTGTTGCCGCAGTCGGTCTTTGGATTGTCGATCGCCGAGCGCAGCTACGAGACACATTCCAAGAATCATGGCGGCCGCCCCAGCTACCAAGACCGAGAGCGAATCCGGCGACATAGCCGTCCGGTCAGGCAACTGACCCGGGTCAGGCGTAAACGTCATGGCCCCCATGGCCGTAAAATGCGTTGCGAGAATTGCAAAAGCTAGCAGGACAGCTGAAAAAATGGTCCCGGACCAGCTTTTCTCCCGCGTCGCTACGTAAAGCGCGGGCGCTCCCAACCCGATGCCGAACAGAACGGACGCTGCGACAAGACCGGTCGACCAGCTGACAGAGCCGGGCAGATCGAGCGCCGCTATTCCGGTGAAATGCATCGCGGCTATACCTATGCCGACAATTGCGCCACCGATCGCGCCTCCCCAACCTTGGCGATGGTACGCCGCTAGGTAAATCCCGGCACCCGTGGTCACGATCGCAATGCCGAGAGACAATATCGTAATGCTAAGGTCATACCCCGCGCCGAACGTGTGGTCGTAAGCAAGAATCGCGACGAAGTGTGTTGCCCATATTCCGTATCCCGCCGCAGCCGCATCCATGCTCAGCCATATTGCCTTGTCGAAGCCTTTTGCTTCCTGGGCGCGGTGAAAAAGAGAAATGGCCACAACGGCCGCTAAAAGACTGATTGCAACAGCGAGAACCGCACGCCGCCAATCGTGTTCTGAGGTCAGGCAATCGAAAATAAGATTCATACTTATCCGAATTTGTAAGAAGACTTTGTTTTGCGAAGACGGGTATTTCGCGCCAGTAGATAACGTCGGACCCCATCGGAAAGCTCCGCGCAAGGCGCAATCACACGAGCCTGGGAGGACAGAGGGCAGACGACGACGATAACTCTGGCGGGAAAAAAGCCCACTTGACGGCGATACTTGCCCACTACGCCGCGAACGGTGGCATTAAGCTTCGCTTATGATCCGCAAGACGTATCG
>JBEVLH010000382.1:0-3642 GCA_040509255.1 Hyphomicrobium sp.
TCAGCCGCTGCGACGGCCTTGAGCCGCGCATTGCCCTCGAACGTCGCCTCCGTCTCGTCCGGCTCCGCGAGCCCAAGCTCGCCGGCCGAAACCGCATCGAGACCATAAGGCTGGATAAGCTGGTTGATCTCCCAAACCTTGCCCGGATTGTGGCTCGCGACGACGAGCTTCGTGCCTTTCGCCAATCGCATCACGACAAACCCCAGATGCGCGGCTCGGCGAATTCGATGCAATTGCCCGCCGGATCGCGGAAGTAGATCGAACGCCCGCCTCGCGGCCATTCGAAATCGGCTTCGATCGTAACGCCCAGATCGTTCAACCGGGCCCGCCACCGCGCGATGTCGTCGGCCGACGCACGAAAGCACACGTGCCCTTGGCCGTCTGCGCCATGCGGGGGAACCGGCAGCGCGCCGGCTGAGGGAGGAACGCGCGTCACCTCGGGATTGAAGATCAAAAGCATCTGCGGTCCATAGCGATAAAAGACGTGGCGGCCGTGCGCGATTTGAAACGGCTCCAGCCCAAGCACGCGCCGATAGAACGTCTCGATGGCAGCAAGGTCGTGCGCGTAGAGAACCGTTTCAAGCACACCGAGTGGTGCCGGCGGCGCGGTCAAATCGACGCCCATAGAAACAATCCAAGGCCGACTGCGCCAAGCGCGCTGCGCACGCCATGCAGCACGCCCCATCGCTCGACGAGCGCGCGCGTTTCTTCGTTGGCGCGATCCAGCGGTGTCTCCTCAAGCACCTTATTCACCGGCATGATCGCGAAGATCGTGAATGGCCAGTTGGCGAGCAGCGCCGCGCCACCTGCCAGCCAGATCACCTTTCCGGTTACCATCCATTCCAGCGCGCCGAGAATGAAGCCGATGACCGCCAGCGACGCCTGCATGATGATGCCGCGCGCGTAGCTCGGCTTCCATTCCGCCAGCATCGAAGGATTGTCGAGAGCCAGCCGCGCCGGTTGTTCCGCCCAGTTGATATAGACAGCCGCGCCGGTAAAGAGCGCCGCGACGGCAAGGGCGAACGGTCCGAACATGGCATCGATCCTTTTGAACCCGCTTAGGCCACCGTCAGCTTCTGGAGTTGCACCAGCTCACCGATGCCTTTCTTGGCGAGCGCGAGGAGTTCGGTGAACTTCTCCTCCGTAAACGGCGTCGTCTCGGCAGTCCCTTGAACTTCGACGATGCCGCCCGAGCCCGTCATCACGAAATTGGAGTCCGCGTCGGCGTTGCTGTCCTCGGCGTAATCGAGGTCGAGCACCGGTTCGCCTTTGTAGAGCCCGCATGAGATGGCGGCCACGTGATCGCGCAGCACGGTATCCTTAACCATGTCGCGCATTTTCATCCACTGGATGCAATCGTAGAGAGCCACCCACGCGCCGGTGATCGATGCCGTCCGCGTTCCGCCGTCCGCCTGGATGACGTCGCAATCGACCGTGATCTGCCGCTCGCCGAGCTTTGGCAGATCGACGACGGCGCGTAGCGCGCGGCCGACGAGCCGCTGGATCTCCTGCGTCCGGCCGGAAGGATGTCCGCTTGTCACCTCGCGCCGGCTGCGATCGTGCGTCGAGCGCGGCAGCATTGCGTATTCGGCTGTTACCCAGCCGCGACCTTGGCCCTTGAGCCACTGCGGGAGTCGCTCTTCCAAGCTTGCCGTGCAAAGAACATGGGTGTCACCGAATTTGATCAGGCAGGAGCCTTCGGCGTATTTCGAAACGGCGCGCTCAATGGAGACACGGCGCAACTCGTCTGGCTTGCGTTTGGAAGGTCGCATGAGTTCCCTGGATTGCTGGTATTGCGGCGGCGACCCTAATCAAGGCCCCAATGCCCATCAACCCGAAACCAGGGGTTAACCGGCCGAAAGATGTAGCATTATTTGACGCCAAGCCCTGTCATTCTTAGATTCCCCTACTGAAGTCAGACGAGTACCCCGTGACCGCGCCCTTTCTCGACGGCAAAACCCAGCTGCAAAAGCTTAACGAGCGGTCACGGACCATTCTCCGCCGCATCGTCGAAAGCTATCTGGCGACGGGTGAGCCGGTCGGGTCGCGCAACCTGTCGCGCGCCCTGCCGATCGCGCTGTCGCCCGCATCGATCCGCAACGTCATGTCGGACCTCGAACAGCTCGGCCTCATTATCGCGCCGCATACGTCGGCCGGGCGCTTGCCGACCCAGCTCGGACTGAGACTGTTCGTCGACGGCCTGCTCGAGGTCGGCGACATCACACCGGAAGAGCGCCGCCAGATCGAGGCTCAGATCGCCGTCCGACGCGAGAAGTCCTATGACCAGCTCCTGGCTGAGACCGGCGAGATGATGTCGGGACTGTCCCATTGCGCTGGCGTCGTGCTCGCCGAAAAGCAGGTTGCTCGACTTCGCCACATCGAGTTCGTGCCGCTCGAGCCGGGCCGCGGTCTCGTCATCCTCGTCGACGAAGATCAGAACGTCGAGAACCGGATCATTCCCTTGCCGGACGGCCTCCCGCCGTCGGCGCTGCAGGAAGCCTCCAACTATCTCAACACCCATCTGCGCGGCATGACCCTTTCCGAGGCCAAGGCCGAACTCGAAAAGTCATTGAGCGCCGAGAAGGCCGAAATCGATGTGCTGACGCAGAAAGTCATCAAGGCCGGCCTCGCCGAGTGGTCGGGCGTCTCCGATGACCGCAAGAGCCTGATCGTGCGCGGCCAAAGCAATCTGCTGAAAGACGTGACCGCGGCCGAGGATCTAGAGCGCATCCGTCAGCTCTTCGATGCGTTCGAATCGAAGCAGGATATCGTCGAGCTGCTCGGCGCCTCCGATACCGCCGAGGGCGTTCGCATCTTCATCGGCTCGGAGAACAAGCTGTTTTCGCTGTCCGGCTCATCATTGATTGTTGCCCCGTTTCGGGACCAAACCCGCCATGTCGTCGGCGTGCTGGGGGTCATTGGTCCGACGCGCCTGAACTACGCGCGCATTATTCCCATGGTGGACTATACCGCAAAGCTCATGAGCCGCCTCATCGGCTCATAACCTCTCCCCGAAAGACTGGCTGCGCCGGCTGAACTTCCTTGATTTTTACCGGTAAGCAGCCGATATCCCGGCACCACAATTTTTCGATGGCCAATCCTAGCGAAGAGAAAAATGAGCGACGACAAGAAGCCTTTCGACGAAGCCGATCAATCGCCGTCGCCGGCCGCCCCGGAAGCGGGCGAGCTCGGCGTCGAGCAGCTTAAGGCCGTTATCGGCGCCCTGCAGAACGACCTTGAGAAGAAGTCGGCCGAGCTTGCCGCCAAGCAAGATCTCTATCTGCGCGCTGTCGCCGAGACGGAAAACGTCCGCCGCCGCCTTGAAAAGGAAAAGGAAGAGACGGCGAAGTATGCGATCACCAAATTCGCCAAGGATATCCTGAGCGTCGGAGACAATTTCCAGCGCGCCATCGCTGCCGTGCCGAAAGATGCCGTCGAAACCGATCCGGCTCTCAAGACCTTGCTCGACGGCGTCATTCTAGCGGAGCGTGACTACAAGACGGCGCTTGAGCGCCACGGCGTCCGTGCCATCGACCCCGCGGGGCTGCCCTTCGATCCCCATCACCACCAGGCCGTGATGGAGCAGGAGAATACCAGCGTTCCGGCCGGGACGGTTCTTCAGGTCTACCAGGTCGGCTACCT
>JBEVLH010000383.1:0-4783 GCA_040509255.1 Hyphomicrobium sp.
TCGGCATCGCGTATTTCGCGATCTTCCTGCTCCTGCCGCTGATCGCAGTATTCGTCGAAGCCTTCCGCAAGGGAGCCGAGACATATTTCTCAGCGCTCGTTGAGCCGGATGCTCTGTCGGCCATCCGGCTAACGCTGATCGCTGCCGCGCTTTCGGTGCCGCTCAACCTCGCTTTCGGGATATCGGCCGCTTGGGCAATCGCGAAGTTCCAGTTCCCCGGCAAAAATCTTCTGATCACGTTAATCGACCTGCCGTTCTCGGTGTCGCCGGTCGTCGCGGGTTTGATCTACGTGCTCGTTTTCGGCTTGCAGGGCTGGTTTGGCCCGTGGCTGCGGGATCACGATCTGAAAGTCATCTTCGCCGTACCGGGCATTGTGCTCGCCACGATTTTCGTGACGTTTCCGTTCATTGCCCGCGAACTCATCCCGCTGATGCAGGCCCAGGGGCGCGACGAAGAAGAAGCCGCGATCTCGCTCGGCGCGTCCGGCTGGAAGACGTTCCTGCGCGTGACGCTGCCGAACGTCAAATGGGCGCTGCTTTACGGCGTGATCCTTTGCAACGCGCGCGCTATGGGTGAATTCGGCGCGGTGTCGGTGGTGTCCGGACATATCCGCGGCGAGACCAACACCATGCCCTTGCATGTTGAAATTCTGTACAATGAATACCAATTCGCTGCGGCGTTCGCCGTCGCGTCGCTGCTGGCGTTGTTAGCGCTCGTTACTCTTTTGCTGAAAACATACGTCGAATGGCGGGCCCGTCATTCGGTTGTCGAGGAACAAGTCTGATGAGCATCGAAGTTCGCAACGTCAACAAAGCGTTTGGTACTTTCAAGGCGCTCGACAACGTATCGCTTAATTTTCCTGACGGCGAACTCGTCGCGCTGCTCGGGCCGTCGGGATGCGGAAAGACGACGTTGCTTCGCGTCATCGCCGGTCTGGAATATGCCGACAGCGGGCGCATCTTGCTCGACGGCAGCGACGCGACGGATAAAGACGTCCGCCAGCGGCGCGTCGGTTTTGTGTTCCAGCACTATGCGCTTTTCCGCCATATGACGGTGTTCGAAAACATCGCGTTCGGGCTGCGTGTGCGGCCGCGGCGAGAGCGGCCGAGCGATAAGGACATTCGGGCGAAGGTCACGCGGCTGCTTGATCTCGTTCAACTCGGATGGGTCGCGAACCGCTTTCCGTCGCAGCTTTCCGGTGGTCAGCGACAGCGCATCGCGCTTGCTCGCGCGCTGGCCGTCGAGCCGCGCGTGTTGCTGCTTGACGAGCCGTTCGGCGCACTCGATGCAAAGGTCAGGAAAGAGCTTCGACGCTGGCTGCGCACGCTTCACGACGAGCTTCATATCTCTTCGATTTTCGTAACCCATGACCAGGAAGAAGCGCTCGAAGTGTCCGACCGGATCGTTCTGATCAACAAGGGGCACGTCGAGCAGATCGGAACCCCGGCCGAGATCTATGGGCAACCGAAGACGGCGTTCGCCTACAGCTTCATCGGCGCGGTGAATGAATTCCGCGGCCATGTCGAAGGCGGCTTCGTTCGGGTCGGCGACGAAAAGCTCCTGATCAAGGGCGGGACTTTCAAGGACGGCCAGGAGGTCATCGCGTTCAGCCGGCCCCACGATACCGAAATCGTCCCTGACGAGCAGGCGGAAGACGGCATTTCCGCTCGCGTCAACCGGATTCTGGGCAACGGGTCGGTCGCGCGTGTCGAGCTCATCGCGAATGGAGACGC
Organism: Hyphomicrobium sp.; assembly: GCA_040509255.1. Lineage (GTDB taxonomy): Bacteria > Pseudomonadota > Alphaproteobacteria > Rhizobiales > Hyphomicrobiaceae > Hyphomicrobium_B. The sequence goes on from JBEVLH010000383.1 coordinate 1,735, forward strand.
GCGGGAAGGCCGGAAAGACTTCTTCGAAGTTGAGATCCCGGGATCCGAATTGCAAACGCTGGCTATCTCGGCCGGGCAAAAAGTTAAACTCAGAGGACGCAACTTGAGCGTTTTCGCAGATTAGAACGGTATCCGACGGTCGTGAACTTCCAACAACTTCGCATCATCAGAGAAACGCTGCGCCGCAACTTCAATCTCACTGAAGTCGCGAACGCGCTCTTTACGTCGCAGTCCGGCGTCTCGAAGCACATCAAGGATCTCGAAGACGAACTGGGCGTCGAGCTTTTTGTTCGCCGCGGAAAGCGGCTGCTCGGATTGACGGAGCCCGGCAAAGAGCTGGCGCAGATCGTCGATCGTATCCTGCTCGATACGGCGAACATCAAGCGGCTTGCCGATCAGTTCGCGAAGACGGATCGCGGCGAAATCACTATCGCGACGACGCACACGCAAGCGCGATACGCCTTGCCGCGCCCGATCTCGGCGTTCCGGAAGGAGTTTCCAAACGTTCATCTGGTCTTGCATCAGGGGACGCCGAAGGAAATAGCGTCGATGCTGAACGACGGCACGGCCGATATCGGCATTGCGACCGAGTCGCTCGAAGACACTCCGGAACACGTGTCCTTCCCGTTCTATTCCTGGCATCACGGCGTGATCGTGCCGAAGGGCCATCCGCTCGACGACGGTGAGCCGCTGACGCTTGAAAAGATCGCCGAGTGGCCGATCATCACCTATCACGAGGGCTTCACTGGACGCCCCGCGATCGACGCAGCATTCGCGAAGGCCAATGTTCCGCCGGACATCGTGATGGTGGCGCTCGATGCCGACGTGATCAAAACCTATGTCGAGGTCGGGCTCGGCATCGGCATCGTTGCGTCGGTGGCATATGATGCCGCACGCGACACGGGACTGACGCTGCTCGAGACGACGCATCTCTTTCCGAAGTCGACGTCGCGCATCGCGCTGCGGCGCGGGCGCTTCTTGCGCGGATTTGCATATCGCTTCATCGAGCTTTGTGCGCCGGCGTTGACCGAAAAGGTCGTGAAGGCCGGAACGGCCGCGCCCGCAGACGCGACGGTCTAGCCGCGGCTGTCAGGCGCTGGGCGACTTCAGGGCGCGAAACCATGCAAGGCTGTCGAACGTCGATGTTCGCGGCCGGAATTCGCACCCGACCCAGCCTCTGTAGCCGACGCGATCCAGGTGATCGAAGACGAACGGGTAGTTGATTTCGCCGGTGCCAGGCTCATTGCGCCCCGGCGTATCGGCGATCTGAACGTGCGAGATGAGCCTCAGATACTTGTCTATGGTCGGCGTCAGATCGCCTTCCATGATCTGCATGTGATAGACGTCGTATTGCAGTCGCAGGTTTTCGGCTTCGACAGTCTCGACGATGTCGGCGGCCTTGGCGGTGGTATCGAGAAAGTAGCCCGGGACGTCTCGCGTGTTGATGGCTTCGATCAGAAGCGTGATGCCCTGGTCGGCGAAAACTGCTGCGGCGTGGCGAAGGTTTTCAACATAGGTCTTGCGCATCGCCCGGATGTCGGCGCCGATGGGCGCGACGCCGGCCAGGCAATGAAGCTGCGTGCAGCCGAGGGCCGATGCGTATTTCGCCGCCTTGGCGATGCTGTCGCGAAATTCGCCGACGAGGTTTGGATAAATTGCGAGGCCGCGCTCTCCCGCCGCCCAGTTACCTGCCGGGCAGTTGAACAGAACGAGGCGGAGGCCGTTCGCCTTCAGTCGGGCCGCTATATCTTCTGCCTCGAATTCATACGGGAACATGAATTCGACCGCCTCAAAGCCGGCGGCAGCGGCGGCCTCGAACCGGTCGAGAAACGTCAGTTCGTTGAACAGCAGCGAAAGGTTGGCTGCGAACTTCGGCATGTTGGATGTGCTGCTTATGTCAAGGCGAGAGGCGAGCGCGGTGGGCGGCTTTGAGGCGGCGAAAGTCATCGCCCGCGTGGAACGACGATCGCGTCAGCGGGGAGGCCGCGACGAGCAGAAATCCTTTTGCGCGCGCGGCCTGCGCCAATGCTTCGAACTCGTCGGGCGGGACGTAACGGTCGACCGCAGCGTGCTTGCGCGTCGGTTGTAGATATTGACCGATCGTGAGGAAATCGACGCCCGCGGAGCGCATGTCGTCCATGACCTGGAGGACTTCCTCTCGTGTCTCTCCGAGGCCGACCATGATGCCGGACTTCGTGAAGATGCTGGCGTCCATCTCCTTCGCGCGCTGCAATAGGCGAAGCGAATGGAAGTAGCGCGCGCCGGGGCGGATCTTGAGATACAGCCCCGGCACCGTTTCGAGATTATGATTGAAGACGTCCGGGCGGGCGGCGATGACCGTTTCGAGCGCGCCGTCCTTGCGCAGGAAGTCGGGTGTCAGCACCTCGATGGCGGTGTCGGGCGCGGCGGCTCTGATGGCCCGGATCGTGGCGGCAAAATGCTCCCCGCCGCCATCGCCGAGGTCGTCACGATCAACCGACGTGACGACGATGTGTTCGAGCGCCAGTTTTGCCACCGCATCGGCGACGCGTCTTGGCTCGTCGGGATCGAGTGCCAAGGGCAGGCCGGTCGCGACATTGCAGAAGGCGCAGGCGCGCGTGCAGATGCCCCCCATGATCATCATGGTGGCGTGACGCTTCTGCCAGCAATCGCCGATGTTGGGGCAGGCGGCCTCTTCGCAGACGGTATGAAGATGGTGATCGCGCACGATCGACCGCGTCTCGTCGTAGCCTGGAGAGCCCGGGGCGCGGACTCGCAGCCAATTCGGTTTGGGCAATGCCGGCGTTTGCCGGCGCGCGGCTTTTTCGGGGTGGCGCGGGCGCGGAGTCGAGCCGACGGTATCGAGCAAAATCGTCAATGTCGCCATCAGGCCTGAGTGAACGCGCCAAGCATACGCGGCGCGGCGGCCCGAGCGCAACAGCACTGAAATCGAGGCGGGGAGCGCCGGGACTTTTGGAACATGAAAAAGGGCGGCCCGAACCGAGCCGCCCTCTAAACTGGACCGGGGTAATACCGGCTTACTGAACCTGGACGGCCTTCTGGACCGGCA
>JBEVLH010000384.1:0-8568 GCA_040509255.1 Hyphomicrobium sp.
TTCATCCTCAGCTGTTCTTCGCCGCTTCGAGATCGGTGACGGCCTTGGCCAGCGCTTCGGCCATGAACGAACGGATTTCTACGTCGTCGACGGCGATGCCCTTCGCGGTTAAATCGCCCTTCACCTTGCGGAAAACGTCGTCGTCGCCCTTCTCCGCAAGATCGGCCTTACGCACTTCTTTGACGTAAGCGTCGAGAGCTTCGCCGACGAGACCGAGCTTCGCGCCAGCCCATTCCGCGACAGCCCTGTTGCGGCGTGACTCAGCTTTGAAGCGCAGCTCTTCATCGTATGCGAACCTGTTTTCAAATCCGCGCTCGCGCTCGTTGAAGGTCGTCATGCCGATTTTCTCCCTATCTCCCTTGGCGCGAAGCGCGCCTGACCCTTGGTTGTATTTACTCATTAACACACTTAGAGCGCGCATTGCAGATACCCGGCAAGCACATATCTATGGGAGCGTTACTCCGGGCCCTGAGCTAAATCAACGGCTTGGCTTTTGGTCACCATAAGGCGCGCTGCGGCTCATGGTCTACATTGTGTCGCCCCCCTCGTTCGGCTAGTGTCCGGCCAAGACATCCGAGCGCGAAAAGGTGCGCCGCTTCTTTCCCGACATGACGAAAACACGTTGGAAAATCAAGGCGCCAACGTCGGCGTACGAACTCGTGAGAAGATCCGAATAAAGCAATGAATGAGAGCAATCTGTTGATCCTCAGAGGTCCAGGAATGAACAAGCGTCGGCGCATTTACGAGGGCAAGGCGAAGGTCCTTTACGAAGGACCCGAACCCGGCACCCTCATCCAGCACTTCAAGGACGACGCAACCGCCTTCAATGCGAAGAAGCATGCATTGATCGAGGGCAAGGGCGTTCTGAATAATCGTATCTCGGAATACATTTTCACCAAGCTCGGCGAGATTGGCGTGCCGACGCATTTCATGAAGCGTCTCAACATGCGCGAGCAGTTGATCCGCGAAGTGGAAATCATTCCGCTCGAAGTCGTCGTGCGCAACATCGCTGCGGGTTCGCTCTCGACCCGTCTCGGCCTTGAGGAAGGCTCGCAGCTGCCGCGCTCGATCATCGAGTTCTACTACAAGAAAGACGAACTCAACGATCCGATGGTCTCGGAAGAGCATATCACGGCGTTCGGCTGGGCGACGCCGCAGGAAATCGACGAGGTGATGCAGCTCGCGCTGCGCATCAACGACTTCCTTGTCGGTCTCTTTCTCGGCATCGGGATCCGCCTGGTCGACTTCAAGGTCGAATTCGGCCGCTTCTACGACAACGAGCAGGTCCGCATCGTTCTTGCCGACGAGATCAGCCCGGATTGCTGCCGTCTCTGGGACGTTCAGTCGGGCGACAAGCTCGACAAGGATCGCTTCCGTCGCGACCTTGGCGGTGTCCTCGAAGCCTATCAGGAAGTCGCGCGCCGCCTTGGCGTTCTGACCGAAAATCCGCGTCCGCGCGGCGCCGGCCCCGTTCTCGTCGCGTCCAACTCGACGTCGAACAGCCCGGTCGCGCCGGTCAACGGCAAGCCGAACTAACAAGTCCTGTCATCCCGGACGGCCGAAAGGCCGATCCGGGACCCCAGGCCTTCCAAATAATGCTAAAGTTCGTCGCTGGGTCCGGCACTTCGATAGCTCGGCCGGGATGACAATTTGGAACCACGATGAAGGCCCACATCAAAATCACATTGAAAAACGGCGTGCTCGATCCGCAGGGCAAAGCCATCGAAGGCGCCATCAAGGGCCTCGGCATCTCCGGCGTCGGCGACGTCCGCCAGGGCAAGTATATTGAAGTCGATCTGGCAGAGACCGATCTCACCAAGGCGAAGACCATCGTCGAGCAGATGTGCAAGGACCTGCTGGCCAACACGGTCATCGAAAACTACAGCTACGAAATCGTTTGATCGATGATGCCGAGATTGCGCATGGCACTGGCTATGATCGCACTCGGCCCGTGTGTGGCGCGTTCCGAACCTGCCGCCCCCGATCTCGATTGCACGATGGGATTTGAAGGGCTTCACAACTGGGCGGCGTGGCTTCCCGGAGCCCAACCAGCTGGCGCCGGCGGGGAAGAAGTCATCACGCTCGCGGAGCCCGACGTCTGGCGCGTTGAGGTAAGATTCACCCAGCCCGGCCAGACCGCGCATCCCGCCGTCACCCTGCGCAAGTTCGTGAAACAGGTCACCGGCGTCTGGACGGCGCAGAGCAAAGGCTGCGGCTTCGGTAACCAGGGTCAGTTTTTGGACCTGATGGCCAGCATGAAGGCGGCAGACAAAGCCCTGACCGACGCCTCCCGCGACGAAGCCGAGCGCCAGAAGAAAGAACTCTCGCCGCTAGGTACACCCTGACGGCACGAAGCGCTGAAGGTGGTGCCATCACCCTCGCATCGAGGCGCCGGATACCGCCAATCTAATGAGCCGCGACCGCGTGGATATGGACTTGGCCCCCGAGTCCCACTACTTACCGGCCACCTGCTCAAATTGGATCTGCGAATGCTCCGCGCGTCCGTCATCGTCTTTCCCGGATCGAACTGCGACCGCGACGTCGAAACGGCGATCACGCGCGTCACGGGCTTTGCGCCGAAGATGGTCTGGCACGGTGACGCCAGCGTCCCCTCGTCGGACGTCATCGTCTTGCCAGGCGGCTTCTCCTACGGCGACTATCTCCGCTGCGGAGCGATGGCCGCGCATTCGCCGATCATGAAGGACGTCGTCGCCAAGGCCAAGGCCGGCACGCCCGTCATCGGCATTTGCAACGGTTTCCAGATCCTCTGCGAATCCGGCCTGCTTCCCGGCGCGCTGCTTCGCAATGCATCCCTGCACTTCATCTGCCGCGACGTCTTCTTGAAGGTCGAGAACGATCAGTCGTTCTTCACCAAGTGCTATCGCGAAGGCGAAGTCATCAAGGTTCCGATCGCACACGGCGAGGGCAACTACTTTACCGACTCCGAAACGCTCGATCGCCTCGAAGGCGAAGGCCGCATCGCGTTCCGCTACTCTGACGCTGACGGCAACGTCGGCGCGGAAACCTGTCCGAACGGCGCCTTGCGCAACATTGCCGGCATCATCAACGACACCGGCCGCGTGCTCGGCATGATGCCCCATCCCGAACGTCTATATGAGAACGCCCTCGGCGGCACCGACGGCCGCCGCGTTTTCGAGAGCATCCTTCTCTCGACCCTCGAAGCAGCCTGACGTCCACTCTCCCCTTGCGGAGAGGGTCGGGCTGAGGGGATGCAGATTATATTCGCTCCAGCCCCTTCACCGACGCTTCGCGTCCGCCGCGCCTCTCCCCAATGGGAGAGGCTTTCGAACTAAATCAATCGCAGACGCGAACGCGCGACCACCGATAGACGCCCTCGTAGTCATCCCAATAGCGCCGTCCGCGTTCCCAATGACATCCGCCTTCGTAGCGCGGACCGTCGTAGTAATAACCCGGCGGAGGCGGCGGCGGATAATACGGACGGCCCGCCGAACCGATGATGGCACCTGCCGCAAGGCCGCCGAAAACGCCGGCTGCAAAGTCGCCACCACCGGCGTGCGCCGGCGCGGCCATCGCGGGCAGGCTGGCCGCCGCGAGCGCGAGGAGAATATTGCGTCTCATTGATCGATCCCCTTTGATCCCTGAATGCGTTTTTGCCCCGGCCCCGATGAATAGGGCTTGAACAGAGTATGCAATCGCTTCGGGGTGATTCTGTGATCGCAATCGTTAAGAGAAAACAAACGACGTTTCTTTTGCGCCTCCAGACATGCACGAAATTTACGATCGCCCGACCAGGCGGCATCATCGAGCCAGCGCAAATGTGATCTTTCCGGGGCATTCGAGAACGTCCTCTTGCGGAGCCGCGAAGCGCACCTAGATCATTTCATGATTGCGGGGCCGGGCCCCTCTGGCAGTGCCATAACGGTGCTGCGATGTCGGACCGCATCGGGTATGCCCGGTGCTGTGTCGATTCACCGGACATGCCTCCAACTTCCGATCCGGAGGAATCCATGTCCCGACGTTTTCTCGTTCTTCTCGAGCGCGCCACGCGCATCCGCGAGATGATCGACCGCGAGCAGAAAGCCCACGCCCCGAATACCATCCGCCTCATGCGAATGAAGCAGCTTTACCTGCTTCTGTCGCGAAGCCTTCGCTCCCTCACCGAAAAGCGTATCGTTGCGATGGCATCGGCCCCACGTCTCCGGCCCGAAGTCGTCTTCCACAACGTTCGGTCTGCGCCGGCCCTCAGTGGCCACTGGTGAGGCCTCCGCGGTTCGCCGATAGTCAGTAAAACGCGCAACAAAAAAGGGGCCCTTGCGGCCCCCTTTCCCGTGCAGTCGAACGATCCGCTTAGCGGACGTTCCCGCGCCGCTGGTTGTGACTGCCAAACGACAGCGAGTTGAACACAGCGAACACGATAGCCTTCATAGTATCACCTGTTTTGAGCTAACCGTCTGGGCGAAGGCCCCGACTGGCTCCCGGGATTAGCCCCCGGGCCGCTTTCTTCTACACTGTAGATAAGTGATCCGCGAAGCGTCCGCCAGAGGGGCCCGAGCAGGTCTATCATGCGCGCCGCGCAGCGCCTCTTAGCCGCGGGGGTACGCGAAAAATCAAACAAAAACAACGATTAACGAGAAGATAAAAAAGGGAGAGAGTTGTAACTCCCTCCCTCGCTCAGACGGCCTGCAAGCGTGGACTTGGAAGCGCCGAGACAACCCGCTGCTTAATCTCGCAATGACCTCGAAATCGATGCCATGAAGACCGCCCGCCAACGGTCGCGACGTGGCATCAATCTTCAATCACTCAATTAACCCACTGACCTCGCAACGGAAATCCCCATAGGCGCAGGTCCGCTGTGCGCCTTTTGCAGCGCGAAACGGTCACACTCCGGACGGGTAGGACAGAAAGTGCCGAGCTACGTTGGCAAATGCCGCTCAGGCCGCGGCACGGATGTCCGCGTGGCGCTGCTGGACGCTTGCGGTCGCAGTCGCCGCGATCGCCTGCGACTGAGCTGCAAACCGCGCGGCATGAGCCAGATCGAGCACCGACGGCAGGCCCCGATCGCCGTTGCGACCGCGATATCGCGCCGCGCGCCACAGGTCAGCAAACGAAACATCCGCAAACAGGAACCGACGCCTGCGCATCGTGTGAAGTGACATCGAAGTGATCTTTCTCAAACCGTCGGAACGGCAGTCCCGGACCACGTGATCCATCCGCCGATTGTGCCGAATTGGCAGGCATATAGGCGTCAGATTCTGCCAAATAAAATGGCGCTTTGCCGCAAGGCTGCGTTGCGACCTTCACAGCGCTGAGCCGCCGCAGGGTCGCCCTCCATAATTTCACTACGCATTAAGAATCGGTGCCTCGGCGTGACGCGAAGCGGCGGCAAGCCCGCACGACAACGTCGGTACCCGACGCTATATTGGCGTCGCCTCCATCTTTTCGAAAAGGATATCCTCGTGAAACCCGTCGCCAGCCTTTTCTGTCTTGGTCTCCTCGCCGCAACGCCCGCAGCGGCCGAAGACATGGATATGAAGTCCATGGACCACATGAATATGGACATGGGCACCGCATCGCCCGTCTCGGCGCCGTCGACGAAGGCTTTCGAGGCCGCCAACGAGAAAATGCACAAGGACATGACGATGTCGTTCACCGGCGACGCCGACGTCGATTTCGTCAAAGCCATGATTCCCCACCACCGCGGCGCCGTCGACATGGCGAAGGTCGAACTCCAGTACGGCAAGGATCCCGAGCTTCGAAAGCTCGCCGAGGACATCATCGCCGCGCAGGACAGCGAAATTGCCCTCATGAACGCCTGGCTCGCGAAACACGGGAAGCAGTGAGCCCTCTTGCCTCTCCGCTTGAGGAGAGGCGGGCACAAAGCGCCGGAGGGGACGCGGTAAGGCAAAACGCGCCACCGCCCCCTCATCCCAACCCTCGCCCCACGAGGAGGAGGAAAACCGCGCGACGTTTGGCCGTTGAACTCCCCATACCCAAAGGCGACAAACCGGCTTCGACCCCATATAAGCGGTCGCAATCGAAGCGCCCGGCGAGACCCTGATGACCGACACCACCACCACGGCCCGCAAGATCACTCCCGAAATCGTTGCCGAGCACGGCCTGAAACCCGACGAGTACGCGCGCCTGCTCGATATTCTCGGCCGCGAGCCCCTGATTTGCGAACTCGGCATTTTCTCGGTCATGTGGAGCGAGCACTGCTCGTATAAATCCTCCCGCGTTTGGCTGAAGACGCTGCCGACCTCCGGGCCGCAAGTCATCCAAGGCCCCGGCGAGAACGCCGGCGTCGTCGACCTCGGAGACGGCGATGCCGTCGTCTTCAAGATGGAGAGCCACAACCATCCGTCTTACATTGAGCCGTTCCAGGGGGCGGCGACCGGCGTCGGCGGCATCATGCGAGACGTCTTCACGATGGGCGCCCGTCCCGTCGCTAACATGAATGCGCTCCGCTTCGGCGCCCCCGATCACGCCAAGACGCGCCACCTCGTTTCGGGCGTCGTCGCCGGCATCGCGCACTATGGCAACTGCACCGGCGTACCTACCATCGGCGGCGAGACCAATTTCGACGAAGGCTACAACAACAACATCCTGGTCAATGCCATGTGTGTCGGTCTCGCCAAGACCGACAAGATTTTCTATTCCGCAGCGAAGGGGGTCGGCCTTCCCGTCGTCTACGTCGGTTCCAAGACCGGCCGCGACGGCATCCACGGCGCCACGATGGCCTCCGCCGAGTTCGATGAGAAGTCCGACGAGAAGCGCCCGACGGTCCAGGTCGGCGACCCCTTCACCGAGAAGCTCTTGATCGAAGCCTGCCTCGAACTTATGGCGACGGACTCGATCATCGCCATCCAGGACATGGGCGCCGCCGGCCTCACATCATCAACTTCGGAGATGGCGGACAAAGGCGGCGTCGGCATCGAACTCGACCTCGATCGCGTCCCCCAGCGCGAAGCCGGCATGACCGCTTACGAGATGATGCTCTCGGAATCGCAAGAGCGCATGCTGATGATCCTGAAGCCCGAGCGTGAGGCAGACGCCAAAGCGATCTTCACCAAATGGGGTCTCGACTTCGCCGTCATCGGCCACACTACCGACACCCAGCGCATGATCATCAAGCACAAGGGCAAAGTCGAAGCCGACCTTCCTGTGCCGGTGCTCGCCAATTCCGCTCCGCAGTACAAACGCCCCTACCTCGAGCCGAAGAAGCCCGCAAAGATCCTGCCCGAATGGGTGCCGGCGCCAAACTCAATCGTCGGCACGCTGAAAGATCTGATGGCAGGCCATCACCTCGCGTCGCGCCGTTGGATCTGGGAACAGTACGATCACATGGTTATGGGCGACACCGTCGGCCGTCCGGGCGGCGATGCCGGCGTCGTCCGCGTCCACGGCACGAAGAAGGCCATTGCCGTTGCCTGCGATGTCACGCCCCGCTACGTCACCGCCGATCCGGAGGAAGGCACGAAACAGGCCGTTGTCGAGACCTGGCGCAACCTCACCGCCGTCGGCGCCGACCCGCTCGCCATCACCGACAACATGAATTTCGCGAATCCCGAGCGCCCCGAGATCATGGGCCAGTTCGTTGCCAGCTGCCGCGGCATGGCCGAAGCCTGCACCGCCCTCGACTACCCTGTCGTCTCCGGCAACGTCTCGCTCTACAACGAGACCAACGGCGTCGGCATTCCGCCCACACCTGCGATCGGGGGCGTAGGCCTCGTGCCCGATTGGGCCAAGATCGCCGACATTCGCCTGAAGCACGAGGGCAACATGCTCATCGTGATCGGCCACGAGGAAGGCCATCTCGGCCAATCGCTTTATCAGCAGCACGCCACCGGAAAATTCGAAGGTGCGCCACCGCCGGTCGATCTCGAAGCCGAGATCAGGGCTGGCCGCTTGATCCGCACGCTGATCCGCGAGGGCCGCGCACTTGCGGTCCATGACTGCGCGGACGGCGGCCTCCTCGTCGCCATCGCCGAGATGGCGCTTGCCGGCGGCAAGAACGGCTTGTCGCGCGAAGCTTCCGGCCTGGGCGTCGAATTGTTCGCCTACGAAGGTAAGCTTCCGCCTCACGCCGTTTGGTTCGGTGAGGATCAGGGCCGCTACGTCGTCGAGGTAACGCCGCAGAAGGCCGAAGAAGTTTTGGAGCGCGCCCGCCTGCTTGAGCTTCCCGCCCGCATCATCGGACGCGTCGCCGGCAACGCCATCGCGCTTACAGGCGAGAATCCGCTGCCGCTGTCCGAACTTCGCACGGCGCACGAGGGCTTCCTTCCGAAGCTGATGCAGGGCGAACTTGGTGCGTGAACACCCACCCACCATCATGGCCGCGACGCTGGCCATCCATGCGAGCAACCAGACGACGGCACATCCCCTGTGCCGTCATCCCGGCGGAGGTCGCGATCCAGTCAAACATCGACAGCAATTTGCAGACGGCCGTCATGAAGCTGACCCGTCAACATGACGGCCAGGTTCACGACCATAAAGGCTCATCTTTGCGGCGTGTTCCTCCCAATGATATATCCGACCGCGTGCGCAACAACGAGGCTTGCACAATGGCAACCGATAGCGATCCCAAGT
>JBEVLH010000385.1:0-3149 GCA_040509255.1 Hyphomicrobium sp.
GTACAGTCTCTATCTCTGGCACTGGCCGCTTATCGTCTTCACCAAGCTCGCGACCTCCGAGCCGCTGACTGGCATCGAACAGGCGACCATCGCGACGGCAGCCGTCGGGCTCGCGATCCTGACCTGGTATCTCATCGAGCAGCCGTTTCGCCGTCGCGGCGCCATGGCGTTTGACCGCCGCGCGATTTTCAAGGTCGGCGCGACGGGTCTCACCGCGCTCGCTGCATCCGCGGTCGGATTGCTTGCCCTCGATGGCATGCCCGGCCGCTTTCCCGATAACGTTCTCGCCATCGCCGCCGCTCAGGCCGACGCCAGCCCGCTGCGCGACAAGTGCCACTTTCACGGGCAAGAAAAGAGTAGTTATGACGATACCTGCGTGATCGGTGACGAGGTGTCGCCAACAGTCGTTGTCTACGGCGACAGCCATGGCGCGGAGTTCAGCGCCGCGCTCGGCGAAATCGCCAAGTCGCATCACGCCAGCGTCCGCCAGATCACCGCATCGGGTTGTCCGCCCGCGGCCGGCTTCTCGTTTCCCGGCGATACAAGGTGCGAGCACTATAATGCCGGCATGGTCGATCGGCTGACGTCGCTTCCGCCGGCGACGATCGTGCTTGCAACCTACGCGCTGATCTGGAACCGCGAATTCCCTGATCAATTCTGGCCGGGGATCGAGCGCACCATCGCGACGCTAAGGGCGGCAGGTCATCGCGTCATCCTGCTCGGCGCTGTGCCCGACATGCCCTATGCAGCCGGCATTCCGGCCGCCGTCGCCCGCTGGACTGCGAAGGGTCGCGACCCGAACGAGTTCTCGTTCAAGATCGGAGCCAAGGAAGTCGCCGCCGTCGACGCCCGCCTGCAAAGCATAGCCATCGCCCAGGGCGCGACCTTCGTGCCTGTTTCGCCGGAACTCTGCTCGGAAGCGGGGTGCAAACCGTACGCTGGTGGCGCCGTGCTTTATTTCGACAACAACCACCTGTCGATGAGCGGCGCTCAACTCATGGCCAACAAGCTTCTCGTACCCGTCATCTGGCCTGAACCCGACGTATCGAAATTGAGCGCGGCCCCTCCGAACTAGTCAAACCGGCCACGATCGTGATCGATCAGGCGTCCTTCGCCATCTCGCGCAGCTTGAATTTCTGGATTTTGCCGGTCGACGTCTTCGGCACTTCCGCGAACACGATATGGCGCGGCACCTTGTAACGCGCGAGCCCTGACCGGCACCACTCGATGATCTCATCCGCCGACGCCGACGTTCCCGGCCGAAGCTCGATGAAGGCGCACGGCGTCTCGCCCCACTTCTCGTCGGGCTTGGCGACGACCGCGCAGAACGCCACCGCCGGATGTTTGTAGAGCACCTCCTCGACCTCGATCGACGAGATGTTCTCGCCCCCCGAGATGATGATGTCCTTTGAGCGGTCTTTCAGCTGGATGTAGCCGTCGGGATGCATGACACCGAGATCGCCGGAATGAAACCATCCGCCCGCAAAGGCTTCGTTCGTCGCCTTCTCGTTCTTGAGATATCCCTTCATTACGATATTGCCGCGGAACATGACCTCGCCGAGCGTCTCGCCGTCGGCCGGAACGTCGTGCATCGTCTCGGGATCCTTGACCGTCAAACCTTCGAGCGCGACGTAGCGAACGCCCTGCCGGATGCGCTTGGCGCTGCGTTCGGCCGGGGGCAGCTCGTTCCAAGATGCGTCCCACTCGTTGATTGTCGCCGGGCCGTAGGTTTCGGTCAGGCCGTAGAGGTGCGTGAGATGGAATCCGGCATCCGTCATCGCCGCGATCACCGAGGCGGGCGGCGGCGCGGCTGCATGGTTGAACGCCACAACGTGTCCGATCGCCTGCTTCTCGTCGTCCGGCGCATTCAGCAGCGTCGCCATCACGATTGGCGCGCCTGACAGGTGCGAAACTTTATGCCGGACGATGGAATCATACATCGCTTTCGCGCGAACCCATCGGAGGCAGACGTGCGTGCCCTGCACCATCGTCACCGCCCACGGAAAACACCAGCCGTTGCAGTGAAACATCGGCAGCGTCCACAGATAGACTGGAAACCGCGTCATGCCGGTCGAGATGGCGTTGGCGTAACACATCAGCGCCGCGCCGCGATGATGATAGACGACGCCTTTCGGGTTTCCGGTCGTGCCCGACGTATAGTTCAGCGAGATCGCTTCCCACTCGTCGTCCGGCCATCGCCATTGGAAGTCCGGATCGCCCTTCGACAGGAAGTCTTCGTAGTCTTCGGTCGACAGCGCCTCGCCCGTCTGTGGAAATTCGCGGTCGTCGTAGTCGATGACGATCGGCTCGACCTTCGCCTCTGCCAGCGCTGGCTTGATGATGCTCGCGAACTCGCGGTCGGTGATCAGCAGCTTGGTGTTGGCATGATCGAGCTGGAACGCAATGATCGCAGGGTCGAGGCGCGTGTTGATGGTATGGAGCACCGCGCCAAGCATCGGCACGGCGTAGTGCGCCTCCAGCATGGCCGGTGTGTTGGCGAGCATCACCGACACGGTATCGCCCGGACCGATCCCCTTCGCGGCCAACGCGCTCGCGAGCTTCCGGCTGCGCGTATAGAACTCGGAATAGGAAATGCGCGCGTTGCCGTGGATGATGGCGGTATGTGTCGGCGCGGCGACGGCCGAGCGAGCCAGGAACGACAGCGGCGTCAGCGGTTGATAGTTGGCCGGGTTCTTATCGAGATGATGCTCAAATGGGTTCGTCACGAGGGCTGCCCTGGTTCATGCATGCGCGCTTCGGCATTCGGCGTTTGAAGGCCGCGTCCGAGACACAACGACGCTATCGAAACCGCCATCGCCCGACAATGCCGGATTTTGAACAGGGGGTCAGCGCTTCGGCCATCCGCCGCGGAAGGAGAGGGGCCAGCGCGAACATTTTCGAGGTTTCGGTTTGAACAAACCCCTCGATCCGCAGCCATCCACGTAAACGCTGCCACCAACGAATTGGCCGGGCTCGACCCGGCCCTTCAGAGCAGCTTCGTCGTGCCGGGCCTACGCAGGCCCGACTGCGACAGTGATGGACAACGTCAGCATTGAACTGCGTCCGGTCCGCGCCGGATCAGCTTGACGAGTGCGGCTTACTCTTTCTCGCCCTCGTCGTCGTCCTTGGCCGACGTCATGCCCTTGAGC
>JBEVLH010000386.1:0-6562 GCA_040509255.1 Hyphomicrobium sp.
ACTCATTGCCCTTGCCGGTTTCGTTCGGCTCAAGTTTGAGCTTCACGCGGGCGAACTGGCCCGTGCCGCCGGTCTGCTTTTTGTGGGTGTAGTCAACATCGGTCGCACGCGCGAGCGTCTCACGATAAGCGACTTGCGGCGCGCCGGTATTGGCTTCGACACCATAGGTGCGCTTCAGGATGTCGACTTTGATGTCGAGATGGAGCTCGCCCATGCCCTTGAGGATGGTCTGGCCCGACTCTTGATCGACCGACACGCGGAACGAGGGATCTTCGAGCGCCAGCGTGTGCAGGGCGATCGCCATCTTTTCCTGGTCGGCTTTCGTCTTCGGCTCGACTTTCATCTCGATGACGGGTTCGGGGAACTCCATCTTCTCGAGAATGACGGGCTTTGACGGATCGCACAGCGTTTCGCCGGTGCGGGTATCCTTGAGGCCCTGCAAAGCGACGATGTCGCCGGCGAAGGCTTCCTTGATTTCTTCACGGTCGGCGGCATGCATCAGATACATGCGGCCGGCGCGCTCTTTCTTGTCACGCGTCGTGTTCGCGAGCGCCATGCCCTGCTCGAGCTTGCCCGAGTAGATGCGGCAGAACGTGATCGAGCCGACGTGCTCGAAGCTCATGATCTTGAAGGCGATCATCGACAGCGGCTCGCTGTCCGAAGGCTTGCGGAGGATTTCGCCGTCCGTCTTCGGATCGATGCCGGCATAGGCCTCGCGATCAAGCGGCGAGGGAAGGAAATCAACGACGGCGTCGAGCAGCGGCTGAACGCCTTTGTTCTTGAAGGCGGAGCCGCACATCATCGGATAGAAGGCGCGCGTCACCGTTGCCTTGCGGATCAGCTTCCGCAGGGTGTCTTCGTCCGGCTCCTTGCCGTCGAGGAATGCTTCAAGCGCCGCATCGTCCATTTCGACGGCGGCTTCGATCAGAGCGGCGCGGAATTCGTTGGCCTTATCGACGAGATCGGCGGGGATTTCGCCCTCGACCATCTTGGCGTCTTTGCCATCGCCGTCCCAGGTGATCGCCTTCATCTTGATGAGGTCGACAACGCCCTGGAAATTCGATTCAGCGCCGATCGGAATTTGCAGCGGAACTGCGCGCGCGCCGAGCTTATCCTTGATGTCGGCGAGGCACATGTAGAAGTCGGCGCCGGTCTTATCCATCTTGTTTGAGAAGATGATGCGCGGAACGTTGTACTTGTCGCCCTGACGCCAGACGGTTTCGGTCTGAGGCTCGACGCCCTGGTTGCTGTCGAGCACGCAGACGGCGCCGTCGAGCACGCGCAACGAACGCTCGACTTCGATGGTGAAGTCGACGTGGCCTGGCGTGTCAATGATGTTCAGACGGCGCTTCTTGCCGTCGCGGCCGACCCAGAAACAGGTGGTCGCGGCCGACGTGATCGTGATGCCGCGCTCAGCTTCCTGATCCATAAAGTCCATGGTGGCGGCGCCGTCATGGACTTCGCCGATCTTATAGGACTTGCCGGTGTAATAGAGGATGCGTTCGGTCGTGGTCGTCTTGCCAGCATCAATGTGAGCCATGATGCCGAAGTTACGGTAATCCTCGATCGGGTATTGTCGGGCCATGTCTGCCTCGAAATCCTTGTAACTTGTCCTACCAGCGGTAGTGCGAGAAGGCGCGGTTGGCTTCCGCCATCTTGTGCGTGTCTTCGCGCTTCTTGACTGCGGTGCCGCGGTTATTCGCGGCGTCGAGCAATTCGCCCGAGAGTTTGTCGATGAGTGTCGACTCGTTGCGCGAACGAGCGGCCGAGATCAGCCAGCGGATGGCGAGGGCCTGACGGCGCTCGTTGCGGACTTCGACGGGCACCTGATAGGTGGCGCCGCCGACGCGACGAGAGCGGACCTCAACCGACGGCATGACGTTGTCGAGCGCCTGACGGAAGAGATCGATCGGGTTCGACTTGCCGCGCTGTTCCATCTTCTCGAACGCGCCATAGACCATGCGTTCGGCGACCGACTTCTTGCCGTGCTCCATCACCGCGTTCATGAACTTGGTGACGACGACATCGTTGAACTTCGGATCCGGGATCACTTCCCGTTTTTGCGCCGCGTGACGACGAGACATCCTGACTGCCCTTCGCTTCGAATTCTCTTTAAGTCCTGTGGGCCAGATGATCCGGCCCGTGCCGATTTACTTCGGCCGCTTCGCACCGTACTTCGAACGGCGCTGACGGCGGGCTGCAACGCCCTGGGTATCGAGAACGCCGCGGATGATGTGATAGCGAACGCCGGGAAGGTCCTTCACGCGGCCGCCGCGGATCAGCACCACGGAGTGTTCCTGAAGGTTATGACCTTCACCTGGAATGTAACCGATGACCTCAAAGCCGTTGGTCAGCCGGATCTTGGCGACCTTACGGAGAGCGGAGTTCGGCTTCTTCGGCGTCGTCGTGTAGACGCGCGTGCAGACGCCGCGCTTCTGAGGGCAGGCTTCCATGTGGCGCGATTTCTCGCGGTAGACTGGCTTTACCCGGGGCTTCCGGATCAACTGTTGTATCGTCGGCATTCGCCCAATCCTGACTTCGGGACGCAGATCCGCGAGCGGAATGCGCCAAGCAAACCTGCCAGGTGCGCGAAGTCCGCCCCTAGCAAGAAAAAACCAGAGGATCGTGCCGCCCGGAGGGTGGCAGATCATGGCCCGTCGATATGCTCTGCTTTATGGACGGGAGCGTTTAGGCGCGGAATTTGGCGCTAAAAGCGCCGAGCGGCCTACCACCAACCCGTGAGAGTGGGCGGAGCTATATACACACCCGCAATATTGGTCAACAGGGGCATGCCAGGGTCGCGAAATTATTTTCGAAAAGCCGTTCGCGAAAAGGCAAACGTAACCTGCGACCTGTTGACGGTTGGAACGCGCAACGCGTTTATCAGCCGACGCAATTTCCGGTGAGAGAGGGTGTAGCGAATAAATAGGAATTTCTGTCCCAATTTAAAGGATCTGAGATGACAGGAGTTGTGGCGGCTGGCCGGAAACCAACAAAGCGACTGCCTTCACAGTTACCGTCATGCCGACGAAGGCCAGCACCCACGACCATCCAAAGTTAAGGCTGTCGGCTCGGCTGGATCATCCCGGCCTGCGCCGGGATGACGTTGTGGAGGCAGGAATGCCCGCACCCAGTCAAACGAAGCGGCCGCCTCGGGTGAGACAGCCGCTTTAACAGTTTCAGCATTTAAGCGAAGCGGGCGGAGGGATTACTCCGCTGCTTCCTCGGCCGGGCGGCGGCGGCGGCGAGCCGCCGGACCTGAGGCGCCATCGGGCGACGGCAGGTTCGACGTCTTCGCCTTTTCCTTGGCGATGAGATCGTCGCGCTGTGTCGCAACCTTGCGGAGCTGACGCAGCATGCCGCCGGTGCCGGCCGGGATGAGACGGCCGACGATGACGTTCTCCTTGAGGCCCTCGAGCGTGTCGGACTTGCCGTTGACGGCAGCGTCGGTGAGCACGCGCGTGGTTTCCTGGAACGACGCCGCCGAGATGAACGAGCGCGTCTGCAGCGAGGCCTTGGTGATGCCGAGCAGAACCGGTGTCGCCGAAGCCGCGCGCTTGCCGGCCTTTTGGGCCGCCGCGTTGACCTCGTCGAACTCGATCCGGTCGAGCTGCTCGCCCTTGATCAGCTCGGTCTCGCCGGCATCCGTGACTTCGACCTTCTGCAACATCTGACGGACGATCACTTCAATGTGCTTGTCGTTGATCGTCACGCCCTGCAGACGGTAGACGTCCTGGATCTCGTTGATCAGGTAGTTGGCGAGTTCCTCGACGCCCTTGATGGCCAAGATGTCGTGCGGAGCCGGGTTGCCGTCGTACACGAAATCGCCACGCTCGACGCGATCGCCGTGCTGGACGGCGAGGCTCTTGCCACGCGGGATCAGGTATTCGACCGCTTCCTGGGTCTCGTCTTCCGGCTTGATCGTGATGCGCTGCTTGTTCTTGTAGTCCTTGCCGAACTCGACCGTGCCCGAGATGTCCGCGAGGATCGCATGATCCTTCGGACGACGGGCTTCGAAGAGTTCCGCAACGCGCGGCAGACCGCCGGTGATGTCGCCGGATTTCGCCGACGCCGTCGGAATACGCGCGAGAACGTCGCCCGCCTTCACTTCCGTGCCGCGGTCAACCGACAACACGGCCTCAACCGACAGGAGGTAGCGAGCGTCACCGCCGCGCGCGACCTTGATCGGCTTGCCCTTGCTATCCTTGATCACGATCGCGGGCTTGAGCTCGGAGCCCTTCGGCGACGTGCGCCAGTCGATGATGACCCGGTTGGACGTGCCCTTCATTTCGTCGGTCTGCTCGCGGACGGATGAGCCCTCGATCAGATCTTCGAAATCGACGACGCCGTCGGCTTCCGAGAGGATCGGACGGGTGTAGGGATCCCACTGCGCGATCTTGGTGCCGCGCTTAACGGTATCGCCCTCATCAACAAAGATGCGCGAGCCATAGCTGATCTTATGGGTCGCGAGTTCCTTGCCCGTCTGGTCGACGATGATGACGGACATGATCCGGCTCATCGCCACGTTCTGGCCTTTCGAGTCCTTGGCGATGGCGCGGTTCTTGAGCTTCACTGTGCCGTTGAAGTTCGACTCGATGAAGGATGAGTCGACCAAGTTCGCCGTGCCGCCAATGTGGAACGTGCGCATCGTGAGCTGCGTGCCGGGTTCGCCGATCGACTGCGCGGCGATGACGCCGACAGCCTCGCCGATGTTGACCGGCGTACCGCGAGCAAGGTCGCGGCCGTAGCACTTGGCGCACACGCCGTTGACCGTCTCGCAGGTCAGCACCGAACGGATGCGGACTTCCTGCAGCTCGGCCTTGCCGATGGCTTCAGCATCCCGCTCCTCGATGAGATCGCCGTTGGCGACGATGACCTCACCTGTGGTCGGGTGCTTGATGTCTTCGGCTGCCGTGCGGCCGAGCGAGCGCGCGGCGAGCGACACGATGACCTGACCAGCGTCGACGACCGCCTGCACGTTGATGCCGGCGTCGGTTCCGCAGTCGACCTCGGAGATGATGGCGTCCTGCGCGACGTCGACGAGACGGCGCGTGAGGTAGCCCGAGTTCGCCGTCTTCAAGGCGGTGTCGGCCAGACCCTTACGGGCGCCGTGCGTCGAGTTGAAGTACTCGAGAACGGAGAGGCCTTCCTTGAAGTTCGAAATGATCGGCGTCTCGATGATTTCGCCCGAAGGCTTCGTCATCAGGCCGCGCATGCCGGCGAGCTGCTTCATCTGCGCCGGCGAACCGCGCGCACCCGAGTGGCTCATCATGTAGACCGAGTTGATCGGCCGGTCGCGACCGGTCACCGGGTCCTTCTGGATCGCGGAGATGCGGTCCATCATTTCCTTGGCGATCTGATCGGTGCAGCGCGACCAGGCGTCGACGACCTTGTTGTACTTCTCGAGCTGCGTGATCAGACCATCGAGATACTGCTGCTCGAAGTCGCGGACTTCGGCGTTGGTCTTCTCTACGATCTTTTCCTTCGTCTCGGGGATGAGCATGTCGTCCTTGCCGAACGAGATGCCCGCCTTGAAGGCGTGATGGAAACCAAGCGCCATGATGCGGTCGCAGAAGATCACCGTCTCCTTCTGACCGCAGTTGCGGTAGACCAAGTCGATCAGACCGGAGATGTTCTTCTTCGTCAGCAGCTGGTTCGCCATCGAGAACTTCATGCCCGGCATCTTGGGAAGATGCTCGGCCAGAAGCAGGCGGCCCGGAGTCGTCTCGTGGACCTCCAAAACCTTCTCGCCTTCGGCGTTGGTCGCCAGATAGCGGCCCTTGACCTTGGCATGAAGAGACACGGCCTTCGCCTCGAGGGCGTGCAGCACCTCGTTGATCGAGCCGAACATCATGCCTTCGCCGGGTTCGCCGTCGCGCATCATCGTGAGATAGTAGAGGCCCAACACGATGTCCTGCGACGGCACGATGATCGGCTGGCCGCTCGCGGGATGCAGGATGTTGTTCGTCGACATCATGAGGACGCGGGCTTCCAACTGCGCTTCGAGCGACAGCGGAACGTGCACGGCCATCTGGTCGCCGTCGAAGTCGGCGTTGAAGGCAGCGCAAACCAGCGGGTGAAGCTGGATCGCCTTACCCTCGATGAGTTGTGGCTCAAACGCCTGGATGCCGAGGCGGTGAAGCGTCGGCGCGCGGTTCAGCATCACCGGATGCTCGCGAATGACTTCGTCGAGAACGTCCCAGACCTCGGGCTTCTCCTTTTCGACGAGCTTCTTCGCCTGCTTCACGGTCGCAGCCTGGCCGAGCGTCTGGAGACGCGCGTAGATGAACGGCTTGAACAGCTCGAGCGCCATCTTCTTCGGCAGGCCGCACTGATGCAGCTTCAGCTCCGGACCGACGACGATGACCGAACGGCCGGAATAGTCGACGCGCTTGCCGAGAAGGTTCTGACGGAAGCGACCCTGCTTGCCCTTCAGCATGTCGGCGAGCGACTTCAGCGGACGCTTGTTGGCGCCCGTGATGACGCGGCCGCGGCGGCCGTTGTCGAACAGAGCGTCGACAGCTTCCTGCAGCATGCGCTTTTCGTTGCGGATGATGATGTC
>JBEVLH010000387.1:0-6563 GCA_040509255.1 Hyphomicrobium sp.
GACCACGACCTGCATGTCCACGAGCTGTTCTTCGAGCGCTTCGACTCGCGACTTGAGCCCGCCGTCGCTCGCAGGCGCGCCAGCGGCGGCTTTCGCTGCGCGGGAGTCAGGCGTCTGCGCGATCGCCACCGCCGGAATGACAGCGAGTACGAACGCCAGCCCGATTACCTCGAATCGCAGGCCACATCGGTAGGTCTCAGCAAGCTTGGCCATTCCCGGCTCTGCCCCTCGAAATCGTTTGCGTCAGCACGCCGAAGCCGGAATTTCGACCGCCTTTGACCGCGGCAGCTTACCCCGGGAAGGCCCGCGCCTCCACCTACGCCCGGTCGCAGCTTGGTTGCAACCGGCACGACGGCATCACTGTGAGATCTGCTCGCCGGAACTTGCGCGTGAACCGAGGGCGCCGCCCAAGGACGACCTCGAAAGCCCTGGCACCTGCTGCTGGCTGGAAAGCCAGCCCGAATCGAGATGCCAGTAGTTGATCAGCACTTCAGCGTTCCGGTTCTGAGCCGTGCACAGCGGTCCGTCACAGGTCGCGGGACGATCCTTATCGCCGGCAGCCTTGATCTCAATACGGGCGGGCGGCACGCCGGCGGCAACCAGCCTGTCCCTGACGACTTGCGCGCGCTGAAGCGAAAGATCCCTTGCAGCCTTCCAGTCGCCTTCGCTATCCGCCCTGCCGATGATCATGATGGAAAGGTCGGACCGCGCGCTGAGCCAACGAGCCTGATGTTCGATTACGCCACGTGCGCGGCCGCCGAGCGCCGCGCTGTTTTCGGCAAAGAACACCCGGTCGCCGACGTCGACTAGGAAAGCACGGCGGTATTCGGCTGTCCGCTCAGACTCGTCGGCCTTCAGGCGGGCCCGGACCTCGGGATCAAGCTGGCCTCCGTCGAGCGCCGCAAGCGCCCGCTTCGCCTTGGACGCCTCTTGGGTACCGGGGAAGTCGCTGATGACCTGGCCGAGCAACCGCCGGCCTGAGTCTTCGGCATGGTCCGAAATCGCGTCCAGGCCATCTTCGAGCAGCTCGCTCGCGGTGACGCTATCCTGATCGCGATCTTGCGCGCCGGCGGCCGACACCAGCACACCCGCGAGCCCGAGCACACACAGGCAGCCAGCCGCAAATATGGAAGTCCGCAATTTCAACATCGAACAAGGGCGCCGCATCGAGAATTTCTCGACGTCCTTATGCGAGTCCAATTGGGCCAAACTGTGCTGAATTTAAAGGAGGTAAAAGGTTTGTTAACCTGTTGCTGAATTGAGCCATTCGAATGAACGGCTCAACTCGACAGGTGTTGCGCGCGACTCAGCGCTGACTGACTACGCCGCCGCTATTGAGCACCGTCTGCGCTCGGCGATTCTGCGACCAGCATGAAATGTCGTTGCAAACCGCGACCGGGCGCTCCTTGCCGTAAGAGATCGTCCGGATCCGCGCGCCGTTGATTCCGTGCTGCGAGAGGAAGTTCCGCACCGTCGTTGCGCGCCGCGCGCCAAGCGCGATGTTGTATTCTCGCGTGCCGCGCTCGTCGGCGTGGCCTTCGATGGTGATCGTATATTGCGGATACTGCTGCAGCCATTGCGACTGCTTATTCAGCGTCTGCTCGGCTTCAGGTGTGAGATCGACCGAGTCCGTCGAGAAATAGACGATATCGCCCACATTCTGCGTGAAATCGCGCTGCGACCCTGGCGTAGCGTTGCCGTACTTGCTGCTCAACGCGTCCGGCTGCATGTCCTTGTTCGCACATGCGCCCAGCAACGCGGCAGCAATCGAAACGGCGGCAATGCGCAGACCCAAGCTCCGCGCCAAGATAGCCATCATTCCGCTAATCCCTTCGTATCGATTTGATCTGACGCGCGAGTCGCTGAGCGGTTCGTCGGCGTCATTGTTCACTACGCGCATAGCCGAGCGTTCAGCCCAAAATATGGCCGATTCCGTAGGTGTAGGCCCAACTATCCGCCATATCTCTTCGACAATCGCGCATCCCGTGGCCACGCCCCGTCTCGGGACTATTAGCATCGCGACTCGAAGTGTGTGTGCGACTAATTTGATTTACGAGCAGTTTTCTGCGCGGTTTTTCACGATATTCGCTGACGCGTGCAAGCGAACAACGTGTCTCGCGGATCTCCGCAATTCGCCAACATCGGAAAGATCGACCCCCGCGACTGGCACCCCAAAAAAGCTCAAGACCGAGATGCTGGCAGATCATGCCAACAACTCGGTCTTGAAGATTAGGATGAAAAACGCAGTACTAAGAAGACAGGTGGCGCTTAGTGCGCGACCTGCTCCGAAGCGACGGGCCCGCCAAGCTTCAGCGGCGTATGTTCTGCTTCCCGACGGCAAGCGCCGAGAGCAACTGCAACCAAAACTGTAGCAAGAACGATTGCGCTCTTCATATGTAGTCTCCTTTGAGTTCCAGATGTCCCGCTAGGATTAGCGAGCAACCTGGTCGCTTGCGGTCGGGCCGCCGAGCTTCAAAGGCGTATGCTCAGCTTCGCGACGGCAAGCGCCGAGAGCGACAGCCGCAACAACTGCTGACAAAAGGATCAGCCCCTTCACACCCTGCATGGTCATATCTCCTGATACGATTCCGGCAAAAGCCGTACTCTGGGGTACCGGTAGGGCGCTCGACGATCAAGGACGGAGGCGGCAAATCCCAAGTTTTCCAAGCCTATAGGTGCGAAAATGCAACGGGCGCTAGTGGGGAAAAATCAACACTTTTTGCGCCGAAGTTAACAGGCGCAAGCCGATGTTTTTACGGACCTTTCTCTGATTGTCGCGCCACACCGTTAATATCTGTGGCGCTTCGTTCGTAAACGAGATCTTAATTCAGGAGGGGCGACCACGCCGGGTCCGACGCGAAGGACGGGGTGTCTACTTTTCGCTCGTTGTAACCGGTGATGTCGACCGAGAAGATTCGGGGTCCGCCGCTCTCTCCGTTGCTCAGATCCCGGAAGAACATCAGGACCCGGCCGTTGGGAGCCCAGGTCGGCCCCTCGTTGTGGAATCCCTCCGTGAGGGTCCGCTCTCCGGAGCCGTCGGGTTTCATGACGCCGATGATGAACTGGCCGCCAGTCTGTTTCGTAAAGGCGATGTAGTCGCCGCGAGGTGACCAGACCGGGGTCGAGTAGCTGCCATCCCCGGTCGAGATCGGGTGCTGGCCTGAACCGTCCGAATTCATCACCCATAGCTGCTGGCGCCCGCCCCGATCGCTCTCGAACACGATCTGGCTGCCATCCGGCGCATAACTCGGGCTCGTGTCGATGCCACCCGATTGCGTCAGCCGCCGCGGCTGCCGCGATCGCAGATCCATCTCATAGAGGCTCGACCCGCCGTCGGGCGTCCCAAGGCTCATGATAACCCGCTGCCCATCGGGTGAGAAGCGCGGCGCGAATGTCATGTTTGGAAAATCGCCGACGACTTCCCGCTGACCCGTCTCGAGGTTCATGATGAACACCCGCGGCTGGTCGCTGGTGTACGACATGTAGGTGATCTCCTGGTTCGTCGGGGAGAACCGCGGCGTCAGCACCAGTTCCTGCCCCTGCGTCAACAGACGGACGTTGGCGCCATCCTGATCCATAATCGCAAGGCGCTTGACGCGTCGCTCCTTAGGCCCTGTTTCGTCGACGAAGACGATGCGCGTGTCGAAATAGCCCTTCTCGCCCGTCAGCCGTTCGTAGACGCTGTCAGCGATCATGTGGCCGATACGCCGCCAGTTCCGCGATGCGGTGGAGAATCGCTGCCCGGTAAGCTGCTTTCCGCCTGCCACGTCCCAAACGCGAAACTCGGCACCCACCCGGCCATCGCCGCCACTGACGACGCGGCCGACGACGAGCGCGTCGGCCTGGATTGATCGCCAATCGCCGAACCGTGGCGCCGCGTTGACGTCGCGCACCTGCTCCAGGAACGACGCATGATCGAGCGGCCGAAACAGTCCCGAGCGCTCGAGATCCGCTTCCACCACGCCCGAAATCTGCTGCGCGAGTTGCTGATCATCCCCAAGGAACGTCGGAATGGCGATCGGGATCGGCGCGATCGTGCCTTCCGTCTGCGTGCCTTTGAGCTGCGCCATCGCCGGCGTCGCGAGGCTCTGGATAAACGCAATTCCCAAGGTGAGGAGGGCAGCGACGGAAAACAAACGTTTCAGGCGGACGTCAAAGGTCATGAAGGGTTCTCTCATGCGTCACTGCAGCAACTCACAAATAAGGCGGTGTTTCGCTTCGCGGTCGAATGAAGCAACTTTGGGGCGATCACAACATTTGCCGCGGATCGAAAGTCCAGTCGATATACTTCCATCCTCCCTCGTATTTGTCTGGTGGCAGATGGAATGGCGAGCACATTCTGACCGCACGAAGCGCTGCTTCGGCGTAGACTTGGCCCGCGGTGGTACTGGGCGCAGACGTGACCCGCGGCTCCCCGACGAGCGTACCGTCCGGATTGAGCTCCCAGTGCAGCTCGACGACCGGTACTTCCTCGCCGCCGCCCGTGCCCGGCGGGCGCCAGCAGCCGTTGAGCTGCTGCTTCAGCATCCCCTTGAGAAGATCCTGCTCGCGCGCCGATAGGACGGTGTCGTTCCCGGTCGCGGTGCCCGCTTCTTTGCCGGTGTCGAGAGCATCATTCTTCGAGCCGGACGCTTGTTGTCCCTTCTTGCGTTTGTCCTTATCGAGAAGAGCCTTCGGCGGCGCGTCGTCGGGCGATTTTTCAAGCAGCGACGCGATCTTGCTCGGATCGAATTGCTTCTTGGCCGCCTCGGCTTTCTTGCGGGCCTCTTCCTGCTTTTTCTTCTTTAGTTCCGCGGCTTTCTTCTTCTTCGCGAGTTCGGCAGCCTTCTTCTTCGCGTCGTCTTCAGCCTTCTTCTTGGCATCCTCTTCGGCCTTCCTCTTCGCGTCGTCCTCGGCCTTTTTCTTTGCCTCTTCCTCGGCCTTTTTCTTGGCCTCATCGGCCTGACGCTGCTCTTCGGCCTTCTTCTCGTCAGGCGTCGGCCCGGGCGCTGGCTCAGGCGGCGGAGGCGGAGCTTCCGGCGGTGGCGGCGCCTCTTCCAACTTCTTCGCGATCGGATCGGGCGGCGGCTTCGACGCTTCCGGAGGTGGCGGGGGTGGTGGCGGTTCGGCAGCGTCCGGCGGCGCGGGCTCGGGCGGCGGCTCGGTCTTTGCGACCTGCTCTTCGGCCGGGGGCGGCGGAGGCGGAGGAGCGTTGCTCGGCTTCGGCGTGTCGTTCTTGCTGTCGTCGGGCTTTGGCTGATCGTTTGCTTTGGTATCGAGATGCTTGGAATCTTCGCTGCCCTGCTTCAGCCGGAGAAATTCCGAGGGCGTGATGATATCGGCCGAAATCGCCGGAGTATCGGGCGTCAGCGGCGGCGCCGAATGCAAGTTGATCAGCGCCCACCCGAGGAGCGTGGCGTGAAGGAAAAGGGACAGAACGAGTCCGAAGGGCACGGTTTAGCACCCACAATCGAGAGAAGGCGACACACGTGATCGCCGATACTTGCAACGCTCCGACACGAACCCAGCGCCGATCATCGCCGCCATCACCGACAAGCCTCGCGACGAACCGGTCCTGAGAGAGCGCTTTCGCGCATCCTTGTTCGTCATACGCCTCGTCCTTTGACGATTTGGGACGCTAGGAGCCTCCCTTCTCCCCATCGAGAACGAACGAGAGTTTCTTAAAGCCGCCTTGGTTGATGCGGCTCATCACGCCCATCACCGTGCCGTAATTCACGCCTTTGTCGCCGCGCACGAAAATCGCTT
Source organism: Hyphomicrobium sp. (assembly GCA_040509255.1). Taxonomy (GTDB): domain Bacteria; phylum Pseudomonadota; class Alphaproteobacteria; order Rhizobiales; family Hyphomicrobiaceae; genus Hyphomicrobium_B. The sequence goes on from JBEVLH010000387.1 coordinate 5,746, forward strand.
CGTCGTAACCGTTCCCCGCGATCGCCTTGAGTTTCGTCGCCAGATCATCGAGCGAAACTTGCGTATCGCCGATGTAGACGTCGCCATTGGCCTTCACCGTCACCGCCAGCGGATCCTTCTTCGGCGTCGGAATTTGCTGTCCCTTGGCGTCGGGCAAGTTGACGTCGATGCCCGTCTGCAGCAGGGGCGCGGCCACCATGAAGATGATCAGCAGAACGAGCATCACGTCGACCATCGGCGTGACGTTGATCTCACTCATCGGCATGTGCCTGCCGCGTCGCCCGCGTCCGCCGCCTCCGCCGGATTTGATGCTCATCCCCATCCGCTTATGTCCTCACGTCGATCTGGCGCGACACGATCGCCGCAAACTCATCGGAAAATGCGTAGAGACGCTGCGATATGGCAGCCGAATCTGCCGAGAACTTGTTGTAGAAAATAACGGCAGGAATAGCGGCCATCAGGCCGAGTGCGGTCGCAAAGAGCGCTTCTGCGATGCCCGGCGCCACGACCGCAAGCGAAGTATTTTTGGAAACGGCGATCGACTGGAAGCTCGTCATGATGCCCCAGACCGTTCCGAACAGGCCGACGAACGGCGCCGTCGATCCGACCGTCGCGAGAAAGAGAAGCCGGCGGTCCAGCCGCTCCATCTCCCGGCTGATCGTCACGTCCATCACCTTCTCGACCCGGAGCTGAATGCCCCCAAGCGCGCGGATGTTGCCTTCGACAGAGCGCTTCCACTCGCGCATCGCCGCAACGAACAGCGCGGCCATTGTGATCGTGCGTCCGCGCGACAGGCTGGCGTAAAGCTCGTCCAGCGA
>JBEVLH010000388.1:0-4526 GCA_040509255.1 Hyphomicrobium sp.
CCGGGTCTTGCGATGAGGCGGTGATTGAAAGGTGGCAGGTCAGTCGGGTCAAAAATTCGCTTACGGAAAAAATGAATTCCAGGTTGCCTGAACTCTAGCTCGTGATCCTATTGAAGACCGCATCAAACAGCTCGAAAGAGCGCTTTTCGATTACGGAGACGTGCTGGTTTGCGAAGCGCAACGCTTCATCGAGTGCGTTGCTATCGGCGAGGGGCATCGCGCTTCGGTAACCTCCCCATTCTTGCAGGACAGCGGCTGAAACTTCAGGGTGAAACTGAACGCCGACAGCAGAACCTTGCTCGAAAGCCTGCACCGTATTGTTGTCAGCGGCGAGGATTTTCACGTCGTCAGGAAGAGTTATGAAATCTCCGTGCCAACGCAACCAAGGTCCCCGCCAAACCGGCGTTAGCGCTGTCGCGTTCTCCATCCAGCCGCGATACCGACGGCCCATCGGCATCACCGTGCCACCCAGGGCAGTCGCCAGGAGTTGCGCGCCAAAGCAGATGCCAAAAACAGGCACTGAGTTCGCTACGAGAAGCTTCATCAAGGCACGCTCGCGGGCAATCCATTGGACGTGGGTTTCGTAGACACCGCGACGCGACCCGAGAAAGACGACCGCGTCGTCGATGATGTTCGCAAGATCGGTCGTTATGATTTCTTTCGGCGACATTGTGCGCCGGCACGTCCAGCCTTTGGCGTCGATAAACTTCTCGACAAGTCCTGCGCGCCCATACGCGCTGTTCTGAATGACAGTAATCTTCATCTTCCGTCCGCGCGGCTCATTGGAGTTTCTGCTCTGGAGACGTGTCGCTTCAGCGCCAGAGTCTTGCGGCATCGAAGCGATCACCGCGGATGCGAAGATCGAAGATATCGGGACGGTAGTAGTGGCCGGTGACATCGAATAGCTGGCGATTTTCGTAAACCGTCCTCACGTCGATGGTGTAACAGATCAATCCCTCGACACCGGGAGAGGGCGGAATGACGACCGTTCCATCCGGTGCGACGAGCGACGATCCGCCATTGAAAATGACATCGTAGCCTTCCGCCACGAGTTCCGACTTGAATGGAAAATCATCGGGGATGTCGCTCATTGAGAGAAGACCGTGAACGCTGAGAGACCAGACGCGTCCCTCCCGAGCAGTTGCGGAAACGATGCCTTCCGCTACGACAGCGTTTCCTGGCCACAAACTGATGTGGAGTTCCTCCCCGCCGCAATAGAGTGCAAAGCGCGCCATCGGCATCCAGTTTTCCCAGCAACAGAGGCCGCCGACCCGAACACCTGAGATGCGATGCGTGCGTAGTCCATGCGCATCGCCTGCCGCCCAGCACAGTCGCTCATCGTGGGTCGGCATGAGCTTGCGATGAACGCCGAGCAGCCCCTGTTCGGCTTCGATCTTCAGGAGCGCGCAGTAAAGCGTCCCGCGTGCGACGCCACTGCCACGCTCGTTGAAGCCGAGAAACACGGACACGCGATAGTCGCGCGCTGCTTCCACAATCTGCTTCACCTCATCGGAATCGGCCTCGATCGAAGCATCGAGGAAACGCGCGTACGCGTCGCCCTGCTTGGGATCACCGAACGATGCGGCATCTGTCCGGCAAAGCCAGAATGGATAGCCACTCACGAACGCCTCCGGGAACGCCAGAAGGTCGACCTCCTCGGCGGCCGCCTGTTTTATCGTTTCGATGACCTTCGCGACGGTCGCCCGTTTGTTGAGCCATACGGGACGGATCTGAGCAGCGGCGATCTTCAAAGCATTCTCCTGAACGACATTCGCAGTGCTGACATTCGAGCGCCTCAGTACATTTCGAAATATTCCTTTTGTTCCCAATCCGTCACCGCCGCAAGGAAACGACCCACCTCATGCTCCTTCAGCATGATGATGTAGTTCCAGAATTTTTCACCAAGCGCGTCTTTGATGACGGCATCGTTTCTGAAGCCTTCGATCGCTTCCATCAGGCTGCGAGGCAAAAGAGGCGCGTCGGCGAGATAGGCGGCGGCCGCGGGTGCCCCTGGATCTTTCTGGGTTTCGACACCGTCGAGGCCAGCCACAAGCTGTGAAGCAATATAGAGATACGGGTTTGCGGTCGGTTCGCCGATCCTGTTTTCGACGCGCGAGGCGCCGTCACCCGGGCGGCCGATGACGCGGATCATAGCACCCCGATTTTCGAGCGCCCATCCGGCCTTGAAGGGCGCAAATCCATCAGGCCGCTGGCGTTTATAGCCGTTGATAGTGGGCGTAGTCATCAACGAGGTTCCCGCCGCGTGCTGAAGAAGGCCGCCGACATAGTTCATGCCAAATGCCGAAAGCGGGCCGGTCCCAGACTCGGCCATGAACATGTTGGTCTTGTCCGAAATACGCCGAATGGATTGGTGCATGTGCCATCCACTCGGAAAGACGTTGGCGACCTGTGGATGGGCCATGAACGTCGCGTGATAGCCATGGCGGCGACAGATTTGCTTAACGGCCGACCGGAACAGCAGCGCGCTGTCGGCGGCCTTCAATGCGGTCATTGGGCTAAAGGTAATTTCGCACTGACCGGGACCCCATTCATCCTCGACGGTCGCGAGCGGCAAGCCCAACTCTTCAAGGTTGGATTGCAGCAAGCGAAGTACGGGATCGATTTCGTCTCCACGATTTTCGGTCAGATACTGATAGCCGTGCGAAATCATCGAGACTTTCGGCGGCTCCGGCGGGTAGCCGCTTTCCTCGGGCCGCAGGCACGCGTCTTCGAGCTTGAAGACGTAGAACTCGAACTCCAATCCGACAACCATCTCGAGGCCTTTCTCTTCGAGGCGCTCAAGCTGTCCACGCAGAATTTGGCGCGTCGAGAGAGGGCACGGCGTACCGTTCGATAGATACGCATCGCTCAGGATCCAACCGGTGTCCGGTGCCCACGGCAACACTTGGAAAGTCGATGGATCTGGAACGAGGATGCCGTCGGGAAGTCCGATCATCTCCGGAACATTCAGCTTATTGGAATCACCGAAGGGGGCGACGATCGGATGGTTGGTGGTGTCGAAAATGGCGGTAACGAGCTGGAAATCCTTGCCGCTTTTGAGGCTCGAACGGAATTCCGCAGCGGTTACTGTCTTGCCGCGCACGATGCCGTGCTGATCGCCCCAACCAATGCGAACATATTTGATGTTCTCCCGCTCGATACGCGCGATCAGCTCGGCCGCCATGAGCTTTTGCTCTTCGCTCCAAAGGCCGTGGTCTTCTATGAATTGAGGTTGCTTGCCCGACATCGTTTTACCCTTTGATTGAAATTCAAGATCGTTGAATGGCGTGGTCGGCGCGAAGCGCCGGCACCACCAATTTCGTAGACCCATGACCTATGTCGCCGCGTGTTCGGCAGGCGCCAGCATTCCGTCGGGGACGCCTTGATAAATGAGCCGGCCGATCTTTTCGAATTTCTCTGGGTTGGTCGCCTTGATGAAGAACGCGCCGACGAGGCCCACCGCAAAGATTGCGACATCGAGCGGGATGATCCATTCCGCAAACGCGAAGCCGCCACCGAGAAACTCCATGTTCGTCGCGCAAAGATAGAGCGCGAAAACCTGCGACAGGAACGCCAACAACGGTGCAACGAACGTCGACCAGCGTCCAGCTTCGGCCGGATGACTGTTTTTGAAATAAACAATCACGGCGAGAGACACGATCGCCTGAGCCGAGAGGATGAGGATGGTGCCCATCAACGCCATGAGACTGAACAATCCGGCATAAGCATCCGTCTTGGGATCGTCGGCGCCGATGAAAATCGCGAAGGCTGCGATCACCAGTATCGCGAGAACCGTCTGTACGATTGAGGCGACGTAGGGCGTTTTGTGAACGAGGTGGGTGCGAGCGAGAGCCTTAGGGAAGATGCCTTCACGGCCCATCGCATAAAGATAGCGCGCGGCAGTGTTGTGAAATGCCATTCCGCAGGCGAATGAGCTTGTCAAAATCAGGTAGCTCATGACCGACGTCACCCACGGCCCGAGCAATTTTGTCGCCGGATCGAAGAAGAATGTCGCAGAGTTGTTTTGCGCCGCGTCGATCAGGGCATGCAAGTCAGGGTAGGAAGAAATCACTGCCCAAGTCGTGATGGTATAAAACACGCCGAGACTGATGACAGAAACGTAGAGTGATATCGGAACGATTTTCTTCGGATTGATCGATTCTTCAGCATAGTTCGGGGCCATCTCGAACCCCACCCACGACCAGAATGCGAAAAACAGACCGATGCCGGCCGCGCCGCCCAACAGCTTGCCGTCGGGTTCGAAACCGCTAAATGCGGCAACCGGGTTGAGAGCGGATATGGACACGGTGACACCATGTCCGGCATGGGCAAAGACTCCGATGTCGAAGAAGAGAAGGATCAAGACTTCAGCGACCAACGCAATGCCAAGCAGAGCGGCCGATAGTTGGACCTCGAAATAAGTCAGAAGGGAAATTAATAAGACCATGCCAATGGCAAGCGGCGCCCACGGCACGTTGATGCCGAAAAGCTCCATGAGTTTCAGGTTGAGGAAGTAGGCGAGGCCG
>JBEVLH010000389.1:0-3218 GCA_040509255.1 Hyphomicrobium sp.
CGGCACCGGCTCCGTCATCGAGTACGCCGGCGAAGCGATCCGCTCGCTGTCGATGGAAGGCCGCATGACGGTCTGCAACATGTCGATCGAAGGTGGCGCGCGTGCTGGCATGATCGCGCCGGACGAGAAAACATTCGCGTTCCTGAAGGATCGTCCCAAGGCGCCGAAAGGCTCGGCCTGGGATATGGCGATGAAATACTGGGACACGCTGCGCAGTGACGACGACGCGTTCTTTGACCGTGAAGTGCGCCTCGACGCCGCGAAGCTGCCGCCGATCGTCTCCTGGGGCACGAGCCCCGAAGACGTGACGTCGGTTGCGAGCCGGGTTCCCAACCCCGCCGACCTCCACGACGAGAACAAGCGCACCTCGATGCAGCGCGCGCTCGAATACATGGGCCTGACGCCCGGCACCAAGATCACCGACATCCCTCTCGACGTCGTCTGGATCGGCAGCTGCACGAATGGGCGCATCGAAGACTTGCGCGCCGTCGCCAAAGTCGTCGATGGCAAGAAAATCTCTTCACGCCTCGCCTATGCGATGATCGTTCCGGGCTCCGGCCTCGTGAAGGAGCAGGCCGAAGCCGAAGGGCTCGACAAGATCTTCACGGAGGCCGGCTTCGAATGGCGTGAACCCGGTTGTTCGATGTGCCTTGGCATGAACCCCGATCAGCTCAAACCCGGCCAGCGTTGCGCCTCGACCTCCAATCGCAACTTCGAAGGCCGTCAGGGCTATAAGGGCCGCACCCATCTGGTATCGCCGATCATGGCCGCCGCCGCCGCGCTCGAAGGCCACTTCGTGGACGTCAGGGAGTGGCAGGCGTAACACTTGCCACTCGCCATCGGGGAGAGGCAGGCGCGCACCCCCGGTGAGGGAGCTGCGCGCTATGACGAATGTCTCCTTACCCTGACCCTCTCCAAGGGGAGGGGGAATTGAATAAAGGTACACCCATGGCCGAAGACGTCACCGCGCTCGTCAAATCGAAGTTCGGTGCCGCGGCCGCCGACTACGCGACGTCATCTGTTCATGCCCAGGGTGAAAGCCTCGCCCGCATCGTCGAGCTGACGGCGCCGCAGAAGACCTGGGAGGCGCTCGACGTCGCAACCGGCGCCGGCCACACCGCCGCGATCTTCGCGCCGCACGTCGCCAGCATGATCGCCAGCGACATCACCGACGAAATGCTGATGGAAGCGGCCAAGCTCGCCAACTCGCGCCGCATCGCCAACATGCTGACGGCGACGGCCGCAGCCGACGCACTGCCGTTCCCTGACGAAAGCCTCGATCTCGTCTGCTGCCGCTTAGCTGCCCACCACTTCCCCGATTTGGAAGCCTTCGTTCGCGAGGCCCATCGCGTGCTCAAAAAAGGCGGCCGCTTCGCGTTCGTCGACAACGTCGCGCCCGATCGCGATCGCCTGCCCGGCGCGACCGAAGCGGAAATCGCGACCACGATCACCGACTACAACGATTTCGAAAAATTGCGCGATCCAAGCCACGGCTTCGCGCCGCCGCCCCAAGTCTGGCTCGACCTTCTGACTAACAATGGTTTCAAGATCGTCGCGCATGAGCAGATCGAAAAGGAACTCGACTTCGCGTCATGGGTCGCGCGAATGCGCTGCACGCCCGACGTTACCGCCGAGCTTGAGCGCATCTTGACCGTCGGCCCCGCGTCGCTTCGGACCTTCCTCAAGCCGCGCTACGACGAAAGCCGCAATCTGCATTTCACGTTGCAGGAAATACTGCTCGTCGCCGACAAGGCCGATTGACCGTCGCGATACGAGCTTCCCATTTCGTTGCGACAAGCCTATCTCCTCCCCTCAACCATGAGGGAGTGTGCCTGATGCCGACCGATTGGAGCAACGCGACGGCCCCGAGCCTCGCCGATTTCGAGGCTCTCGCACAAACCGCCTGGAACCGACTTCCCGCCGAATTTCGCGGACTCGCCGGCGATCTCGTGATCCGCATCGAGGATTTCGCCACGGACGAAATTCTCGACGACATGGATATCGAGGATCCGTTCGAGCTGACCGGCATCTATCAAGGCGTCAGCCTCGACCGGAAGAGCCTTAACGATACCACCCGCGAACCCGATATCGTCTTCCTCTATCGCCGCGCAATTCTTGATGAATGGGCCTCCGACGACGAGGAGTTGGGCCATCTCGTCGCCAACGTGCTCATTCACGAGATCGGCCATCACTTCGGCTTTTCAGACGACGACATGGAAGCCATAGAGGCTCGAATTTAGCGTCGGCCGTGGCCTGAAGTCACATCGGCTTAACTCGGTTTATGCCACATGACGGCTCAGCTTGAGCCCTACGGCTTTTCGGGCCATGTTGTAGGGGCGAGCTGAACGCGGGTGGGGCACTTCTGAGAGCAGGGGCGGATGAGCGCACGACGATTCATTGCAAGATTCGTCTTGAGTGGCTTTGTGAGTGTATTGGCGGGGAGTGTTCCGCCGACGCTTGCGCAGGACACGTCTGCAACCTTCCGCGACGGCATTCCGACGCCCGACCAGTATATCGCGACCGTCGGCGGCGACAGCCAGCTCGTCCCGGCAGGAAAGTTCAAGCTCGACGGCCAGACGCAATATTGCGGTCAGCGCCCAACCGTCATCGATAACAAGCTTGACGACTATGGCGCTGCCTATCCGGGCTTCCTGATCATGAACCCGCGCCTGCTCGACAAGGTCTCGACGCCCGTCAAGCAATGGATCTATGCCCACGAATGCGGTCACCAGTTTCGCGGTCCCGATGAAGAGACTGCCGACTGCTTCGCGGTCCAGCGTGGACGCCGCCAGGGCTGGCTGAAGCCGGAAGGCCTGGAAGAGATCTGCTCGTTCATCTCGCCTGCCAAAGGCGACAGCATGCACTTCTCCGGATCGTTCCGCTGCGAATACATGCGCAAGTGCTACGCCGACCCCAACATCCGCTGAGGGTTCGCCGCCGTCTCTGCTTGCGTCCTGAACTATTGAACATCGCATCCCGGCGCGCAGGCCGCGATCCATCCAAGCTTCGAACACGAGATGAGTCCTCAGGTGGATGAGGGGCCCAGTAAGGCCATCGGAACTCACCGCCCCCTCCCTCACCCAGCCCCTCTCCCCAAGGGAAGAGGGAATGCCCCCGGGCAGGCACAACAGCAAAAAACTTATCCCCGCCCTCTGGCGCGGCCGTAAAATTTAGGTCCGTTATCGAAGTATCTGCCATGCGGCTTGCCGACTACGCAC
>JBEVLH010000390.1:0-5779 GCA_040509255.1 Hyphomicrobium sp.
AGAATTTCGCGATCGGTCTCCAAGACATCGATCGGCGGTTCCCAACACGGCTCGTTGGTTGCGCCGGAGGATTGCAGACGAAAGAACTGACGATGCATGCGCTCGGCCCGTGCGAGCGTCTCGACCGCTTCCGACAACATCCAGCTCATCGGATCTCTGTTCGCCATGGTTTCAGTACTCTCTGACTTCCTGCCGATTCTCCGGCGGGATCGGCGCTGTGGGGAAATCTAACTCGCCGGGCTCGGTTCTGTCGCTAGATGCACGGCGAGACGAGACCGACCGCACGGGAGGGTAGATTTGTTGGGCGTACATCGCGCTTGCCGGTCACGACACCCGCGGCGGTTCCTGGTGGTCGTCTTTGAAAAACTTGCGGGCGAGGGCAAGAATTTCTCCGTCACTCGGATGGTCGAGGGTTTCGACGCCTTTGATCTTGGGCTTCATCGACGGATCATGACGGGTGATATGATTAAGGAGCTCGGTCTTCTCGTTGGCCGGCCCGGTGACCAGGATCGCGCCAGCTTCGGTGAGGGCGGCGGCGACCTCATGCAGGTATTCTTGATCTTCCCTCGCGTGGCCGCTGCCGATGGTGTTCGCCTTGTGGTGAATGTGTCGCGTCGGGTGGTCTGGATGTACGACGACGACATCAGAGTCGGACGCGTTGAAATGGAATACGCGGGCTTCGTGATGGTCGATCCAGACGACAGCGTGGAAATGGCCTGACATGGGAACTCCGTTGAAGGCGGGTAGGCGCGTGATTGTGTGCGGCGATCGGCTCGGACGCGGCGCGAAGGACGTGCGCGATGTCAAAGTCCTCATTGCGGCTGGGCGTCAAGAGCCTTCTTTGCTGCCGTCGACGAGCCTTTCTTCTTTTTCGCGGCTTTCATCGATTTGGCAGCCGTGCCAGCGCTCTTGTTTTTCTTTTTGGATTTGACGGTCGTCTTGGCAGTCTTTTTGGCTGGCGGGGCGTCGACCGTTGCGTCAGTTGCAGCGCTGGCAGGCGCAGCGGCTGCGGCTCCGGCCTTCTTGTTCTTGTGCTTTTTCTTTCCGGATTTAGTCACCGCCTTGTCCGAGCTGGCGGTCTTGGTCATTTTCGCGGCTTTCGCCTTCTTTCCCGTTTTCGTCGTCTCTGCAGCGGCCGGGCCGGCGGCTTCGTCAGCGGCTGCAGTCTTAGCCTTGCTATGCTTTTTTGAGGACTTCTTGGTCTTTGAGGACTTGTCGCTCACGGACTTGGGGTCGGCAGGATCCTGTCTTGCGACCGCCTCCGTCGGCTTTGTTTCGCCGCCAGCCTTCGCAGCGTTGTGGCGCTCGACGTCTTCCTTGGTGATTTCACCATCCTCGACCAGCGCCACCAGGCACGGCGCCGACAGATCTTCGCCGACTTTTCGCATGCACTGCCTCAGTTCGTCGCTGCCTACGGAAAATTGGCTGCAGTGCTGAAAGTAGTCGTTGCGGCAGGCGCTCTTGACGCGCTCGCTGACGGCGTAAGCATCCGAACCCGACAAAAGGGCCGCTGCGAAGATGGTGCTCCCGCAAATGCCACGTTGGACCGCTTTCCATCGCCGAACAACGTTTATGCCGACCATCATCGAAAATTCATCCGCAATCGTAAGAGCCTATCGTCCAGCCAATGCGGCCGACAGGCCGACAATAAAGCCTTCGCCAAGGACGGCAACGCGGCGCAGCTTTGCGTCGCAGATATAGTTATCTCGTAAATACTCCGGCGCCGGGGTCGTTCCAGGCCACGGGCCAAATCCGGCCACAGAAATCGGCGCAAGTGCCGGAATAATCTCGATCTATTTAAAACACTTGGCCGCCGACAGCGAGATGTGGCATTTGCCGGGCAGGTTTCCAGGTCGACACGGGGATCGGGGTCGGAAAGGGTAAAATGAAAAGAAACAGAACAATTCTAAATATTGCGATGGCTGCGGCTGCGCTGGCTGCGGCCGCCACACCGGCATTCGCATATTCGCAGAAGGTCAGGGACGCGTGCCAAGCCGACTACGCCGCCCTGTGCGCGAAGTACAAGCAGGGGAGCTCGGAGCTTCGCCGATGCTTCGAGAGCAACCGCCGTGTGCTCTCGACCGAGTGCGTGCAGGCGCTCGTCGATGCCGGGGAGGTGCCGGCGCGCTATCTGAAGGAACGGCGCTAGGCCCGTGTGACGGCCTATTTCCTGCTTTCGCCTCATGGCAATCCACAGAACGAAGGCCTGTCGCGCGGTCGTCCACATCGTTTGACCATGCGATTCGCGATAGGCTTCCCTCGTGTTGAGCCACCTATGGAGGCGGGTGTGGGATTGCTTGACCTGTTGCGAATGCAGAAGGCCGACGCCGAAGAGCGTCTCCACGACTCTGAACTGACGAGCGAAATGCGTGAGCTCGATCAGGTCTATCTCGCGGAGATCGAACGGCTGCTTGCCGGTGACTGAGGGTTCGGGCCTCCTTGCGCGAGTGCGTGCTGAACGCCACTTTCCTTATGCTCGCCGACGGGGCGGGCTGGAGAAAGCTGGATGAAGTACTGTTTGCTGGCCGCTATGGCGGCTCTTCTTGCGCTCGCGGCCTCGGGTGCGAGAGCCGATGACCTCGCCTGCGTCAGCACGACGTTCCGGCTGATCGGGGCCAACGACAAGGTGTGCATCAGCGCATTCGACGATCCTAAAGTGCCGGGTGTCGCGTGTCACATCAGTCAGGCGCGAACAGGCGGACTCAAGGGCACGTTCGGGTTGGCGGAAGATCCCTCGCGATTTTCGATCGCGTGCCGGCAGGTCGGGCCGATCAGCGTCGACATCTCGAAGCTCACGGACGACGAGAAAGTCTACTCGGAAAGCACGTCGCTGTTCTTCAAGCATACGCACGTCTACAGGGCGGTCGACAAAGCGCGGAACACCCTCGTGTACGTTGCGATCAGCGATCGCGTTATCGACGGCTCGCCCTACAACGCAATCTCCACCGTGCCGATCATGCCTTGGGGAGGGCGCTAGTGCGCCTCCGCGCCTGGCCCTTCGGACAAGCTCAGCCGTAGGAACCGTCGCCATCGTGCACGGTTCGGCAGAGTAGGTTCGAGGTCAATAGCAGGAGAGGCCTATGGAATTCAGCCCCAGAGCCAATCAGGGATCAACGCGTCTGGCCCAAGCGCCGCGCGGACAGTTTCCTTGGTCGCTGGCCATTTTCGTCATAGCCGTGCTGACGGCGGTCGGGGTCATCCTCGACAACGATCGCAGCCTGTCCGAACGCGAAGGCGTGGTGACGCAAACCGACGCCGAGAATGACGTTATTCCAAGCCTTCCGCCCGAAGGGCGCTGATGGCTTCATCACAGGACGTGGACGGCTGCAAAACTGCGGGCCTTGAAGCGCGTAGGTTCCACGATTGAACGAAGATAGAGGGCGACCGAGCTGTCGACGAGGGACTCGACGTCGTCGGAGCTGTTGCCGACAGAGAGGATACAGGCGGCAAGCCGTTCCTTTTCGGCGGATGTGGCTTCGGCAAGATCGAGGTCCCTGATGGCTCTCTCGAGCACGAGCGTCATACGGTCGAGCGCTTCAGGGACGTAGGCGCGAGTAGGATGCATCTCGTTCAACTCCCGAACTATCATCCCCCCGGATACGATAGATAGCACACGCAAGTGCAAGATCGAAGACAGTGAGGCCATGAAGCATAGGCGCATTGCTGCGATGGATATGTCGATCAGCCGTGTCTGTTGGCGTGCGAGCGCATTACTTACGCGATCGCGGGCACTATCACTTTAACGCGAGCGACGATCGCAGAACCAATCAGCGACGAATTGCGGCGCGTGAAATCAGCTGACGGCCTTTTTCGGTAACCGCGATTTCGGTGCGGCTGGTGCGCTGATTGCGGCTGACAATCTCGATCAGGTCAAGCTCATTGCTCGACAAAGCCGTGACCTCGCGCAAGACCAATGCATGCTCGATGCCGATGCGGCGCGCGAATGTGCGGCTGTCTTTCGCGATGCCGAAGTCGATGGCCGCCAGAATGGCGGCCCCGATGGGCGAGAGATCAGGCGCGACGAAGCGCACAGCCGATACGGCGTCGAGAAACTGATCTTCAGTGATTTCGTCGCCGTCGCCGGAACTCATGCAGCCTGGGCTTGCTCGGCGAGGCGGAACGACACCAACACAGACTTCGATGTCGGGGTGTCGCTAAGCTCCCCAGCAGTTGAGATCGGCACGAGAACGTTCAATTCGGGGTAATAGCCGGCCACCGAACCGCGCGGAAGGTCGTAAGGGACAACGCGGAAACTTTCGGCGATACGTTCGACGCCGTCTTCGTGGCGGCCGAGAATGTCGACGCGATCGCCGGCGCTGGCGCCGATTTCGGCGAGATCGTCGGGATTGACGAACACGACGCGACGTTCGCCATAGATGCCGCGATAACGATCATCGAGGCCATAGACGGTGGTGTTATACTGGTCGTGTGAGCGGAACGTCTGAAGCACGAAGGTGCCGTGCTCGCCCAACGCGTGCTGATGCTCGGTGCGGTCGGGAAGCTCGCAGCTTGAAAACGTCGCTTTGCCCGAGCGCGTCAACCAGATCCGTTCGGACGGACCATTCGGGAGGCGGAAGCCGCGCGGTCTGCGGACGCGCTGGTTGAAATCCTGGAAGCCCGGGATGGTGCGGGCGATCAAATCGCGGATGCGGTCGTAGTGATGGGCGAGACCCTTCCAGTCGACGATGTCGGATCCGACTGTGGCTTCGGCGATGCCGGCGATGATGGCGATTTCGGACCGAAGCTCGGGGGAGGCGGGGCGATTGATGCCGCCGGAGCCGTGCACCATGCTCATGGAGTCCTCGACCGTCACGATCTGCGCGACGCCGTCGGGATTGCGATCCATCTCGGTGCGGCCGAGGCAGGGAAGGACGTAGCTCACTTCGCCCGGCAGCAGATGGGAATGATTGAGCTTAGTCGCGAGGTTGACCGTCAGCTTCTGATTCATCAGCGCCTTGGCGATCAACGGGCTGTCAGGCGTTGCCCGTGCGAAGTTGCCGCCGAGGCCAATGAACGCCTGCGCCGTGCCGTCGAGCATAGCCCCGATCGCGGCGAGAACGTTGTGGCCGGGCTTGCGCGGCATGGGCACCCGGAATTCTTTCTCGAGAGCATCGAGAAAAGCGCGCGGCGGCTTCTCGTTGATGCCGACGGTGCGGTCGCCCTGAACGTTGGAATGGCCGCGTACCGGGCATAAACCAGTGCCGGGGCGGCCGACGTTGCCGCGCAGGAACAGGAAGTTTGCGATCTCGCGAATGGTCGCGACGGAATGGCGATGCTGCGTGACGCCCATCGCCCAGGTGCAGATCGTGCGATTGGATTCGATGTAGATCTTCGCGAGGCCTTCGAGCTGCTCGCGTGTCATGCCTGATTGATCTTCGATCTGGTCCCAGTCAGTCGCGTTGACGCTGGCGCGATAGAACTCGAAGCCCGACGTATGCTGGGCGAGGAATGCGCGATCGAGAACGGAGGGCTTGCCGGCATCGAGGGCGGCGTCGTCGATGGCGAACACGGCTTTGGCGATGCCGCGGAGAGCCGCCATGTCGCCGCCGACCCGGACTTGGTAGTACTCGCTTGCGATCGGCGTGCTGCCGCCGGTGATCATCTCAAGCTTGTCCTGGGGATCGGCGAACCGCTCGAGGCCCTTTTCACGGACGGGATTGAAGACGGCGATGCGCGCGCCGCGTAGTGCCGCGCGACGGAGATCACCCAGCATGCGCGGATGGTTGGTGCCGGGGTTCTGGCCGATGACGAAGATGGCGTCGGCCTTCTCGAAGTCTTC
>JBEVLH010000391.1:0-2538 GCA_040509255.1 Hyphomicrobium sp.
GACGCGGCAAGCCGCGATCCCTCCCCAAAACAGAACGAGGGCGTCGGCGAACACGTCAGGACCAGATCTCACCGCGGCAGTGACGCCTTGGCAAAATTGCAGACCGAAGCGCGGACCTGCACCGAACGAAGAAAACGCGTTTCTTCTACCGGACTGGCACGCGGGCGGCATAGGCCGCTCCCAAAACCAGATCCGGCCGTCGACCTGATGTCTCGCCGACACCCTCTTCATCGAATGGAGCCTGTGAGCCCGATCCACTCCCAAGGAAGCAGGCAGGCCCGGCGCTCCACCGACGTGCCGGCCAAAGTGGCCGGCTCATCTCGCGCGAACGCGAGACGTCAGTTACTTCTTCTTGGAGACCTTCTTGGTCTTCTTCGCGGTCTTCTTCGCCGCGGTCTTCGCAGTCTTCTTCACTGCCTTCTTCGCCTTCTTCGCTTTCTTAGCCATGTTGCCCTCCGATATGAGTTGGCTTAGTCGCTGCGTGCATTCGGGAATCGAGATGCACTCCCTCTCGAATACACCAACGCACCGAAAAAAACAGCGTCCGGCTTAAAGAAGTGTTGACACGCGATCGGGCGAGAGAGCGACGCAGTTCGCAATGCCGCCCGACGAACCTAGCCGCCGACGCCGCGACGCCGGCGCGACCGGCTAAACGGCGAACTAACAAAGAATGCAGCAAACGCTTTTTCTAAAGGGATTTCGCGCACGCCGTCATGATGCATGGGCAGCGAGAAGGACGCCGTCGCAAGCGGCGGACCGATGCCAAAGGCGCGTCGCACGGGCGTCGAAGGCACGAATTCGGAGCGCGAAAAAATTTTCGTTGATAGCGTCCGTGACAGCCATCCGGACTTGTTTGAGCGCCGTCAAAGGCGGCTTTTTGGAGAATCGCGCGAAGCGATTCGCTCTCGCCACGGCGCCGAGGCACGGCGCGCGAGCCCCACGCGCCATTGGAACGAAGACGGCGCGACGTCGTTTCAGATGCCGAGCTTGCTCTTCAGCAGATCGTTGACGGCCTGCGGATTGGCCTTGCCGCCCGATGACTTCATGACTTGGCCGACGAACCAGCCGACCATTTGCGGCTTCGCTTTGGCCTGCGCAACCTTGTCGGGATTGGCGGCGACGATCTCGTCGACCACCTTCTCGATCGCGCCGAGGTCGGTGACCTGCTTCATGCCGCGCGTCTCCACGAGCGCGCGCGGATCGCCGCCCTCCGTCCAGACGATCTCGAACAGATCCTTGGCGATCTTGCCGGAGATGGTGCCCTCGCCGATCAGGTCGATGATCGCGGCGAGCTGCGCGGCCGACACCGGAGACGTCGCGATGTCCCGGCCTTCCTTGTTGAGCCGGCCGAACAGCTCGTTGATCACCCAGTTGGCGGCGAGCTTGCCGTCGCGGGCGCGGTCGGCGAGACCAGCCAGCACGTCCTCATAGAACGCCGCACTCTCCTGTTCCGCCACCAGCACGCTCGCATCATAGGGCGACAGGCCGAGGTCGGCGATGAAGCGCGCCTTCTTCTGGTCAGGCAGTTCGGGCAGCTGCGCCTTCAGCTCGTCGACGAAAATTTGGCTGAACTCCAGCGGCAGCAGGTCGGGATCCGGAAAATAACGGTAGTCGTGCGCCTCCTCCTTGGAGCGCATCGAGCGCGTCTCGCCCTTGTTGGGGTCGTACAGCCGGGTCTCCTGCTCGATTGCGCCGCCGTCCTCGATGATGTCGATCTGGCGCCGCGCCTCGAACTCGATGGCCTGGCCGATGAAATTGATCGAGTTCATGTTCTTGATCTCGCAGCGGGTGCCGAGCGGCCCGCCCGGCTTGCGCACGGAAACGTTCACATCGGCGCGCAGGCTGCCCTTCTCCATGTCGCCGTCGCAGGTGCCGAGATAGCGCAGGATCGAGCGCAGCTTGGTGACATAGGCCTTGGCCTGCTCGGCGTCGCGGATGTCGGGCTTGGAGACGATCTCCATCAGCGCCACGCCGGAGCGGTTCAGATCGACGAAAGACATGGTCGGCGACTGGTCATGCAGCGACTTGCCGGCATCCTGCTCCAGATGCAGCCGCTCGATGCCGATGGTCGCGGTCTTCGCCCCGTCGAGCTCGACCACGATCTCGCCCTCGCCCACGATCGGCGACTTGTACTGGCTGATCTGGTAGCCCTGCGGTAGGTCGGGATAGAAATAGTTCTTGCGGTCGAACACCGAGCGCAGGTTGATCCGGGCGTTGAGACCAAGCCCGGTGCGCACCGCCTGGCGGACGCATTCCTCATTGATGACCGGCAGCATGCCCGGCATCGCCGCATCGACCAGCGAGACGTGGCTGTTCGGATCGCCGCCGAAGGCGGTCGAGGCGCCGGAGAACAGCTTCGACTTCGAGGTCACCTGGGCATGGACCTCCATGCCGATCACGACCTCCCAGTCGCCGGTTGCGCCCTTGATCAGCTTGCCGCTGGTTGCCGTCATGGCCGTCTTACTCCCAAGCCTTTAATTTCCAAGCAGTGCGGACGCGATCCGCTCCCATTCCACGTCATGCGCATCCGTCGCGACC